>NZ_JBYVEB010000021.1:0-36952 GCF_058117085.1 Chryseobacterium sp. CG10_8
CTAAATTTGATTTTTTTGTTCGTTCCGTTCTAAAAGTCTTTACTAAGTAAGTTAATTCATCAATTTTTGAAACTGTTACTTTTTTTATTTCAAATTCATTATAGTCAGTTTTTATGTCTGATACTGCAACCAGCTGAGTTTTGTTTACATCAATCTTTCTTGTTTTTATGTTTTTTAGAGAATCCCAATCAATAATGTTTATGTCTCCATTATTATTTTGAAAACCATAGGAATTAGAATTTGAAGAGCCTAAAAGAAGAAAAGAATTAGAAAAACTTTGGGTTAGCTCAGGTTTTATTTTTTTTGATTCCGAAATACACTTGTAATCAAAATTATACTCTTGCCCATTTCCCAAAAACGAAAGAATAAGTGCAAATATTAGAAATGGTTTTGTTAAAAGATTGGTCATTTGCGGTGTTTTTTTGTTAGAAAAAGGGTGTTAATTTCTTAGCACCCTCTTCATTTTCTTTCTTGTCAATTTTGAAACCTCAATTAAGAGGAAAGCTTACAACGTCTCCTGTAACCAAGAGTAAAATTCTCTTTGCCAAACTAATCCATTTTGCGGATGTAAAACCCAGTGATTTTCATTAGGAAAATAGAGGAATTTTGATTTTAATCCTTTTAGTTTAGCTGATTGAAAGGCTTCTTGCCCTTGTTCGTAAGGAACTCGGAAGTCAATTCCACCTTGTATAATCATAATTGGCGTATTCCATTGGTCAACAAAATTAGATGGATTGTACTCACCGAACGCCTTTGGAAGTGGCTTATCAAAAGGAGAACCAATATCCCAATTAGCAAACCAAAGTTCCTCTGTCGTCAAAGCCCAAGATTTCATGTCGAAAAGTCCATCATGTGCGATAAAAGTCTTAAATCTATTTTGGTGTACTCCTGCTAACATGAAAACACTGTATCCACCATAACTGGCACCAACAGCAGCCATTCTTTTACCATCGACATAAGGCAATTCTTTTGCGAAATCCGTAGCTGCTAAATAATCTTTAATGGGTTGTCCTCCCCAATCTTTGGAAATATCTTCATTCCATTTTGTTCCCCAACCTGGCATCCCGCGACGATTAGGTGCAACGACAATATATCCGTTGGCTGCCATCAAAGCAAAATTCCATCTTACTGAAAAATATTGCGTCAAAGCCGATTGTGGTCCACCTTGACAATACACCAAAGTTGGATATTTTTTGTTAGGATCAAAATTAGGAGGGTAGAAGAACCAAACTCCCATTTCCTTTCCATCAGATGTTTTTACCATTTTCAGCTCAGAAGTAGATGGTGTAAGGTTAGCGTAAGTTTCCTTGTTGATATCGGTCACTTGCTTCATTTCTCCGTTTTTCAAATTAACAGAGAATAAGTCTGGATTGTGGTTGATATCGTTTCTTGTTACCCAAATAGATTCTTTGGAGTTGGCTAAAATTCCATTGATGTCAAAGTTTCCTTTGGTGATTTGAGCAACTTTTTGAGTTTTGGGATTCAAAGAGAATAATTGTCTGGTTCCTCGGAAAGCGGCAGAGAAATAAATCGTTTTGGAATCCGACGCCCAAAAAACACTTCCATCTACAGTTTCGTCCCAATTTTTTGTAAGATTGGTGGTTGTTTTTGTCGCCCAATCCATGATTTTGATATCATTTTTGTCAGCTTCATATCCATCACGCAACATGCTTGTCCAAGTTAAATATTTGCCATCTGGACTGAAAACTGGATTGGTATCGTAACCTTTATTTTCTTTTGTTAAATTAACAGTTTGTCCCGATTGCATATCGTAAGCGAAGATATCAGTGTTAGTAGATTTTGCGTACGCAGCTCCACTTAATGGTTTTGTTACATAAAGCAATTGTGCAGAATCTGGGCTCCATACAAAATCATCACTTCCTCCAAAAGGTCTTTGTGGGGAGTCCCAAGTTTTTCCTTCCAAAAGATCTTTGGCGTTATCAACACTTTGAGATGCATTTACCACGAAAACATGATTGTATTTCCCTGAATTAAAATAGTCCCAATGACGGTGATTAAGGTCAGTATAGACTTGTCCAGTCGATTTGGGAGTGTCTTCATATTTATCTTTTGCAAAAAGTTTTTCTACCTGAACTTCTTTACTAAATGCAATTTTCTTCCCATCTGGTGAGATAACGATGTTATCAACTTCTCCGATATTGTAGAATTCGGTCCAAGTTTTTCCGCTGTCTTTAGAAAGGTAAATTTTTCCGTCTTCTTGTGCATATAATCCATTAGCATCCCACTGAATCAAGGATTTTTTTCCAAAATCTATTGCAGATGAAGCTGAACTTTTGAGATTCAAAAAGAAGGTTTCGTTTTTTGTTTTTTCGGTTTCTAAGTTAACTTGTCCCACTTTGTAGATAAGTGATGATTGGTCTGGCGAAACAGTCTGGACGTTGATTTTCTTAAGAGTCCACAGTATTTCAGGCGTCATAACTTGTTGTGCATTCATTAGAAAAGGTGCAGCCAAAGTGGCTAAAACATGTTTGATTTTCATTGTGAAAAAATTCAGTTAAGGATGTTGTAAATTAAAGAAACCAAATTTAATTTAAATTTTTTAGAATAAAGAATTCCGTTAATTTAATATGAAAAACGCCTTAAATTCTTTAATTTTGGGGTAAATTATCAATTCTGTTTATGTCACAAAATTTCAATCCCAGAGATATTACTTGGTTAGCGTTTAATGAAAGGGTTTTACAGGAAGCGATGGATAAAAATGTGCCTTTACATTTGAGGATTCGATTTTTAGGAATTTTTTCTAACAATTTGGACGAGTTTTTTCGAGTGCGAGTTGCGGGGCTCAAAAGGGCGATGGATTTCAAGGACAAAATTGTTTCGGATTCATTCTTTCAACCTCCTTCCAAGATTTTAAAGAAAATCAATGATATTGTAATTCAACAACAGTCGGATTTCAATAAAACGTGGAACAAAATTCAAAAGGAAATGGAGGAGGAAGGTGTTTTTATTAAAACAGCAACCGACCTTACCGAAGCTCAGAAAAGTTTTGTCACCAAATATTTTGACAAAGAAGTAGAGAGTAGTGTGATTCCTATTTTGCTTCATGAAAATACAGATATGCCTTATCTTAGGGATAAAAGTCTGTACATCGGGATTGCGATGCGCAAAAAAGAGTTTCAATATGTCAGTAATTATGCGATTATTGAGGTTCCTTCCAGAGTTTTGGGACGTTTTGTGTTGCTTCCATCAGAAAAGGGCGAGAAAAACGTGATGCTTTTGGAAGATGTTATTATCTTCAATTTGCCTCATATTTTTTCTTATTTTGGTTATGACGAGTTCGAAGCGCACTGCTTTAAAGTTACTAAAGATGCGGAATTTGACCTTGACAATGATATTCGGACAACTTTTGCCGACAAGATTGAAAAGGCGGTAAAAGACCGTAGAAAAGGGAAGCCAACACGTTTTGTTTTTGACGAAAATATGGACAAAGCTTTGTTGGAGTTCTTGATTAGGAAACTTCATTTGACTCAGAGAGATAGTATTATTCCAGGACAAAAGATTCATAATTTCAAACATTTTATGGATTTTCCAGATGTTTTTGAAGAGTATCAAATTCCTGTTGAACGAACATCTTTTATGCATCCGGAATTTGAAGGGGTCCAACGCGTTACGGATATTATTCTTCAGAAAGATGTGATGTTACATTTTCCGTATCATTCTTATAATCCAGTGATAGATTTGCTTCGAGAATCGGCGATGGATCCAGATGTGAAGACTATTCAGATAACAGCTTATCGTTTGGCAAGTAATTCCAAAATCGTTAATGCCTTAATTAATGCAGCTCGTAATGGCAAATCGGTGACGGTCATGGTCGAACTAAGAGCGCGCTTTGATGAAGAAAATAACCTCAAATGGAAACAACGTCTCGAAGTTGAAGGCGTAAAAGTACTAATCGGAATTCCTAACAAAAAGGTACACGCCAAGCTTTGTGTGATCAAAAAAAGAGTGGGAGGTAAGACCTTGCAATATGGTTTTGTGAGTACAGGTAATTTTAACGAGAAAACTGCCAAAGTCTACGGTGATAACCTCTTAATGACTTCTGATAGGACGATTATGGCGGACATTAATAAGGTTTTTAATTTATTTAAAAAGCCGAAATCCAATCCTTTGGAAGTTCTCAAAAGTTGCAAGGATTTGTTGGTATGTCCACATTACATGCGAGAGCGTATTGTTGCACATATTGATAAAGAAATTTCGGAAGCTAAGGCTGGAAGAAAGGCGTTGATGATTATCAAGGTTAATTCTTTCAGTGACAGAGAAATGATAACCAAATGTTATGAAGCAGCTGAAGCGGGAGTAGAAATTCAGTTGATTGTCCGCGGAATTTACTGTGCAATGAACGATGCGAAATTTAAGAAGGAAATTCATGCCATCAGTATTGTGGACGAGTATCTAGAGCACTCAAGAATCATGTATTTCTACAACAAGGGCGCGGAAGATATCTATATTTCATCAGCCGATTGGATGACCAGAAACCTTGATTACAGGGTGGAAGCCGCCGTCAAGATTAAGGATAAGTCTATTAAAAAAGAACTCAAAAATATTTTGGATATTCAGCTTTCTGATAATGTGAAGGCTCGAATTCTTGATAATAAACTCAAAAATAAACACGTGAAAAAAGAGGGGAAAGCTATTCGTTCTCAAATCGAAATTTATCATTATTTGAAGAACAGGCAGACCTCAAAAAAATAATTTCAATCAATAAAAAATATGAAAATTGCAGCTATTGATATCGGGAGTAACGCGGCGAGACTGCTGATTAATGAAGTAACAGAAACACAAAAAAACAAACCAGAATTTACCAAACTCAATCTGTTGAGGATTCCGCTTCGTTTGGGGATGGACGTTTTTATGCAAGGCGAAATTGGTGTTGAGAGAGTCAATATGACCCTGAAGGCGATGAAAGTTTTTCGTGATTTAATGGATATTTACCAAGTAGAGCATTATCGTGCGTGTGCGACAAGTGCGATGAGAGATGCTAAAAATGGCGACCAAATTAGAGAAATAGTGAGAGAAACATCCGGAATCAATATCGAAATTATTTCTGGTGATGAAGAAGCTTCATTGATCTATGAAAATCATGTTGCAGAAGGAATGGACAAGAATTTTGGTTACCTTTATATTGATGTCGGTGGAGGATCAACGGAGTTAATGTATTTTGAAAATGGGAAGATGAAATACAAGCGCTCCTTCAATATAGGAACGATTAGATTGCTTAATAACCTCGTGACCAAAGACATTTGGGAAGAGATGAGGACAGAAATCAGGACTCATATTGTGGGCAAAAAACCTATTATCGGGATTGGCTCTGGTGGTAACATTAATAAGGTTTTCTCGTTGAGCAAGACCAAAGATGGCAAGCCAATGTCAGCAATGACTATTAAAAAATATCTAAAAGATCTTTCCGCGTTGACTGTTGAAGAAAGAATGCATCAATATAATATTCGATTGGATAGAGCGGATGTTTTGGTTCCTGCATTGACTATTTTTAACAATGTGTTAGGTTGGGCACATATTTCTAAAATCTATGTTCCGAAAATTTCGGTGGCAGATGGATTGGTTCATAATATCTACGATAATTTGAAGAAAAATAAAAATCAATAAAAAAATGAATAATAATAAACTTACACTCGTCTTGTTTCTATGTCTTTTTGCAGTAATAACACTTGTTCTGATATTGTGGGGTTACCCAAGATATAGGGTTTGGTCTCAAGAAATGGAAGGTAAAGCAGAGTTTGCCAAGGCAGAGCAGAATCGAAGAATAAAAATCGAAGAAGCAAAAGCAAATCTCGAAGCGGAGAAACTTAATGCTCAGACAGAAATTGAGCGCGCCAAAGGTGCATCTGCAGCAATAAAAATTGAAAATGGAGCATTGTCCGAAAAATACATCCAATATTTATGGGTTCGCCAACAGAATAATTTGAATGACAAAACGGTTATCTATATTCCTACTGAAGCTAATTTGCCGATTTTAGAAGCTGGTAAGAGAGTTCAAAAGCCTGCGGCTTCGGAATAATAATTGGTGAAAAGATATGAATACCACGCCCGAACACAATCGTCGAATCGCTGAAATGACCTTTGCTTCAGTCTATCCACATTACGTTACAAAGGTGGAAAAGAAGAGTCGAACTGTTCAAGAACTTCATCAAGTAATTGAATGGTTAACTGGATTTGACGAGCAAAAGTTGCAAGAATTGATTGACGAAAAAGTGACGTTTAAAGATTTTTTCGAACAAGCTCAGCTTAACCCTAACGCCAGGCTTATTACAGGTGTTATCTGTGGTTACCGCGTTGAAGACATAGAGGATCCTTTGACTCAACAGGTACGCTATTTGGACAAGTTAGTTGATGAATTAGCGAAAGGAAGAAAAATGGAAAAAATTTTGAGAGCCTAGCAAATAACAATAATTAAATGTCATTTTACTTGTTGAAATTTTTTGAATAAATTTCATCACAAGTTACCATAAGTAAGAAGCAGAATCTGTAAGATTCTGCTTCTTTTATAGTCAAAAAACCCTTTCAGAGTATAGCTTTGAAAGGGTTTTATTTTTATGAACAATTACTTTTAAGTGTTTGGATTGTCTTGTTTTGGTGGTGTTGGATTTTGAGCCTTCTTCTCCTGTACTTTAGCTTCAATCATCTTCTTTTGCTCATCCTTATCTTTTCCTAAATAATTTGGCAAACTCAATCCTGCCATATTGAATAAATCATTCAAAGGAGGTACTGATTTCATCATCCCTGAAACGAAATTTGCAGTAGATGTTGTTCCTTCAGCATTATTTCCTCCATCCCAGACGGTAACTTTATCAATTTTAATATTTTTAACCGCTTCAACTTGAGTTTTCACTAACTCTGGAAGTTTTTCAATTAACAATAATTGGAAGGCGCTATTGGTATCTCCTCCAGCTGCTTTCACGATTTGGTCGTAACCTTCTGCTTGTTTGGTTAGGATTTCGTAAAGACCTTTTGCTTCTGCTTCCATTTTGGCAAAAATTGCATCCGCTTCCCCTTTTGCTTGTAGGCGAATTTTCTCAGCTTCTGCTTGTGCGTCAATGATTGCTTTTTGTTTTGCAATTTCAGCTGGAACGACGATGTTAGCATTTTGTGTAGAACGTTCTCGCTCTGCTCTCGCTGTTTCTGCTCTTTGTTCTGCTACATAAGACTCTTCCAAAGCCTTTGCTGCTTGTACTTTTTCTGCAGTCATTGCTATCTTCAAAGCTTCTGCTTCCTTTTCACGACGTAATGCATCCGAATTTGCGATGGTAATTTTGGCGTTGTTTTCTCCTTCTACAGCCTTTGAGTTAGCTAATGAGGTCGCGATTCTGGATTCCTTTTCTGCTTCAGCTTTACCAATGCTTTCGTCTTTCTGCGCAGATGCAATACTTACTTCTCGATCCTTCTGAGTTACAGCAATTTTTACATCTCGGTCTCGATTAGTCTCAGCAATTTCTACTTCTTTTGTCCTGTCGGCACTCGCTTTACCAGTTTCTCCGATTTTTTCTTGTTCTGCAACCGAAATTTTCGCTTCATTAATTGCTTTAGCAGCAGCTTCTTTACCCAAAGCTTCAATATAGCCTGATTCATCCTTGATATCAGTAACGTTAACGTTAATCAATTTTAAACCAATTTTCTTTAATTCAGTATCAACGTTTTTAGAAATATTATCCAAAAATTTGTCACGGTCAGTGTTAATTTCTTCAATAGTCATGGTTGCAATGACCAAACGCAATTGACCAAACAAAATATCTTTTGATAATTCCTGAATTTCCGATGGACTAAGGCCTAATAATCTTTCGGCAGCACTTCCCATGGTATCAGGCTCGGTTGAAATGGCAATGGTGAATCGACAAGGAACGTCAACCCTAATATTTTGACGAGAAAGGGCATTTGTTAGATTGGCTTCGATGGAAATGGGCTTCAAATCCAAATAAGCATAATCCTGAATAACCGGCCACACAAATGCTCCACCACCATGAATACACTTGGCTGATTTTCCGCCAGTTTTTCCATAGATGACTAAAATTTTGTCCGAAGGACATCTTTTGTAACGCGAAATTAATGCTAGAAAGGTTACAAAGAATACAAATACCGCTACTACAATGAGTATAAGTGAACCTGATAAGTCCATAGTTTTATTTTTTAGAAGTTAGATTTTAGATGTCAGAAATTAGACATTGAATAAATAATTTATATTTTTGAAACAATAAGAATTTGATTCTGAATTTCTTCTACTTTGACCATGGTTCCAGAGCTGATACTTTCTTCGGATTTGGTCATCGCTTGTAGTTCGTGTTGGCTTCCATTTAACGAAATCTGAACTTTTCCCACTCCAGATTTTTGCGATGGAATGTTAAGATAGACCTCTCCCGTTTTTCCCACGAGTTGATTAATGTTAAAGGTGTTGTCTTCTGTAAGTTTCATGATTTGCGAAATCAAGAAAAAGAACAAAGCCACGAAGATCAATCCAACAACAACGGCAAGAATGATGAGCAATGTTTTGCTGGAAAAACTGTTGTAAAATGCAACGCCAGTCCAACCGAAACCCATTAAAAAATTAATTAAGTTTCGTAAAGAAAATAATTGAAAAGGTGCGTCAACATGTTCGAAATCAGCATCGAAATCGGCATCAATACCTGTAGAAGAATCACCCCCAATAAAGGTAAGGATTGTCTGAATAATAAAAATGGCACTTGTCACCAAAGCTACTATCCAAAAGCTTTGCTGTAAGGTTTCCATTCCGTTTAGAAAATCAAGCATGATTTTAATAATTTAAAGTTTAAATATACGAAAATTCGAGAATATTTCCATTACAAAAAATAAGAAACCCTTCCAGTATTTTGTATGCTGAAAGGGTTTTTTTATAAAAATTCGTATAATTTCTTATACAGAAATAACTTCGGAAATCTCAGGAGCAAATTGTTTAATCGTGTTTTCAACACCCAATTTCATAGTGGAAAAACTCATCGGACAACCATCACAGTTACCGATCAATCTAACCGAAACGACATTGCCTTCTACACTAACCAATTCAATATCACCGCCATCTTTATTAAGGAATGGTCGGATGCTTTCTAAAGCCTGCATTACTTTGGTTACGGTTTCTTCTTGAGTATTTATTGTATTCATCATTTCAATTTGTTTGACTTGGTTTTATTCTCGTTTGATTCCTCATTCAAATTTTTGAACTGGTTCAAACTAAAAACTATTTTTTCGGCGAACAACCCGCCATTGTTGTTATTTTCACCGCTTCTGTAGGAGGAAGAAACTTGTTTCTTTCAACTAAGCTATCTATCATATTTCTCGCAGTCTCTGTGTAGATTTCGCTGATTTTGCTTCCTTCTTGCAATGCGGCAGGTCTTCCAACGTCTCCTGCTTCTCTAATACTTTGGATTAAAGGAATCTCACCCAAAACTGGAATTCCTAAATCATCAGCTAAATATTGTGCACCTTGATTTCCAAAAATATAATATTTGTTGTCTGGTAACTCTTCTGGAGTGAAGTAAGACATATTTTCGATAAGTCCCAAAACAGGGATATTAATACTCTCCATTTGGAACATTGCAATTCCTTTTTTAACATCTGCAAGCGCAACATGTTGAGGAGTACTTACAATGACAGCTCCCGTTACCGGAACTTCCTGAATAATGGATAAATGAATATCTCCAGTTCCTGGGGGAAGGTCGATGAGTAGAAAATCTAATTCTCCCCAATGAGCATCACGAAGCATCTGATTTAAAGCTTTTGAAGCCATTGGTCCTCTCCAAACCACAGCTTGATTCGCCCCTGAGAAATATCCAATGGAAAGCATTTTTACGCCATAATTTTCAATCGGTTTCATCATGTTTTTTCCATCAATTTCTATAGAAATTGGTTTTTGTCCTTCAGTATCTAACATTGTTGGAACCGATGGCCCGTAGATATCAGCATCGAGAAGTCCCACTTTAAGTCCCATTTTGGCTAAAGTAACCGCCAAATTCGAAGCTACAGTAGATTTACCAACACCTCCTTTTCCAGAAGCAATCGCAATAATATTTTGAATTCCTGGGATTTGTTTTCCTTTGATTTGACTTTGCTGAACTTCACTTGGTTCTGGAGAAGTAATTTTTAACTTGAGGTTAATATGTTCTCCAAACTCACTTGCAAAAGCCTGCTTCATTGCCGCTTCTAATTTTTTCTTTTCGTGCATCGCAGGAGAATGAGCAGTCATATCGATATACACATCATCACCCATAATTTGGAAATTATGTACCAAATCATCTACTTCAATTTCTTTCAGGAAATCCTGAACTTGAACTTTCGTCAACATCGCTTTTATATTTGTTTTAGAGGTACAAAATTACGCAAATTTTACTAATTTAGAATGATTAAAATTAGGTATTGAGAAAATCTATATATTAGGCCTCCTATTTTTAAGCAAAATTTATTCAATGAAAAAAGTAGCTCTACTCGCGTCTTTACTCCTGATTTCCTTTGGTTTTTCTCAGAATTATTCAAAACATGTAAACCCTTTTATTGGTACTGGTGGCCACGGTCATACCTTTCCTGGTGCAACCGTGCCTTTCGGAATGGTACAATTGTCTCCCGATACCAGAATTGACGGTAGCTGGGATGGTTGTGGTGGTTATCATTACTCGGATTCTGTGATTTATGGATTTTCTCACACGCATCTTAACGGAACTGGTGTTTCGGATTATGGCGATATGATGTTGATGCCAACCATGGGAGAACCTAATTTAGATTCCAAAGCATATTCCTCTAAATTTTCTCATCAAACTGAAAAGGCATCCGCTGGATTTTACAGCGTGAAATTAGACGATGACAATATTGATGTCCGACTGACCTCCACACAAAGAGTGGGCTATCACGAGTATACTTTTAATAAAAATGGTCAAGCCAATATTATTCTCGACCTTAACCATCGAGATGAATTATTGGAAGGAGAGGTTAAAATTATTGATGACAAAACCATCGAGGTTTTTCGAAGAAGCCGAGCTTGGGCTGTAAACCAATATGCTTATGCCAGAATTGAGTTTTCGAAACCAATGACTGTGAAATTGGTTAATGCTGACCAATCCGACAAGAATCTGGGTAAATATTCTGGAAAGAAACTTCAAATAGCATTTTCTGGTCATGTTGAAAGCCAAGAAAAAATAATGGTGAAAGTTGCACTTTCTTTCACGGGTTATGAAGGTGCTCAAAAGAATATGTTAGCGGAAGGGAAATCTTGGAACTTCGAATCCATTAAGAAAAATGCAGAAAACGTTTGGGATAAAGAACTATCAAAAATTGAAATCAATTCTCCTGACAAAGAAAAGTTGAGTGTTTTCTACACTGCATTGTATCATGCTTTCAGTCAACCAAACGTGACCAATGATGTTGATGGAAATTACCGCGGCCGAGATAATCAAATCCACCATGCCAATCACGATTATTACAGTGTATTCTCGCTTTGGGATACCTTTCGCGCATATCATCCTTTGATGACGTTGATTGATAAGAAAAGAACTGCAGATTTCATTAACACCTTTATTTTACAATACGAACAAGGCAAACGTTTACCAATTTGGGAACTGGCAAGCAACGAGACCTATTGCATGATTGGTTACCACAGCGTTTCGGTAATTGCTGATGCAATGGCTAGTGGAATTAAAGGCTTTGATTATGAAAAAGCATATGAAGCTTCAAAAAATTCCGCCAATCTTTTTGATGATTATGGAATGAAAACTTATCGCGAAAACAATTTATTGACCATTGACGACGAACACGAGAGTGTTTCTAAGACGGTAGAATATGCCTATGACGATTGGTGTATTGCGCAAATGGCGAAAATTCTTGGAAAACACGAAGATTACAAAATCTTTATGAAGCGGTCTCAATCTTGGAAAAATTTATTTGATATGAATAGTAAATTTATCCGTCCTAAGAAAAACGGTGGTTGGTTCGAACCTTTTGACCCGAAAGAAGTCAATAATTATTTTACCGAAGGAAATGCGTGGCATTATACGTTTTTTGTTCCGCAAGATATTGAAGGAATGATTAACTTCTATGGTGGCAAGGAAGACTTCGAAAAGAAATTGGACCAAATGTTTAATGAAGTATCCAAAACTACCGGTAGAGAACAGGTAGATGTGACGGGTTTAATTGGACAATATGCGCAAGGAAACGAACCAAGTCATCATGTGGCTTATCTCTATAATTATGTTGGGAAACCTGAAAAAACGAAGGAAAAAGTTCATTTTATTTTAGAGAATTTTTACAAAAACACACCTGACGGATTAATCGGAAACGAGGATTGTGGTCAAATGAGTTCCTGGTATGTTTTGAGTTCCATCGGATTATATAAGGTTACTCCAGGAGATATTGATTGGGAAACCGTTGAACCTTATTTTAAGGATGTTAAAATTCACTTAGAAAACAATAAAACCATTACCAATACCAAAAAATGGGCTGAAGAGCAATGGCTTCCGAGAAGTATCAATTCTGAATATGTGCGAAATATGGTCATTGTTCCCGTTATCAAATTTGGAACAAGAATTTTTGAAAAAGAAAAAAATATTTCTATTGAAAGAATGATGCAAAATGGGTATGATTTCCAAGATGAAAATGTTTTTTATTCGGTGAATGGAAGTCCTTTCAAAAAATACGAAGGTGAGTTCACGGTTAACGAAACCTCTGAAATCAAGGCCTACACAGAAAATAGTATGTACGGTAAAAGCTCAGTAGTTGTTGCGCATGTTTACAAAAAACCCAACAACAATACTATTGAAATACAATCTACACCTAATCCACAATATTTTGCGGGAGGTAAAGATGGGTTGATTGACGGAATTTATGGAAGTACTAATTGGAGAAAGGGCGATTGGCATGGATATCAGGGACATAATTTTGAAGCGGTAATTGATTTTAAAGCTCCACAAAATGTTAATTCAATTTCGTCAACTTACTTGCAAGACCAGAGAAGCTGGATTATGATGCCGACTAAAGTAGAGTATTATTTATCAACCGATAATCAGAATTTTGTTTTAGTGGCTACAATTCAAAATAATATTGACCCTAAATCGGAAGAACATTTAACCAAAAAATTTGAAGCTCATATCAATCCAACTAAAGCGCAATACCTTAAGGTAAAAGCCTATAATTATGGAGTGCTCCAAGAATGGCATGTAGGTGCTGGAGGCGACGCATACATCTTTATTGATGAAATTGAAGTGAAATAAGTTTGAAATATCAATTAGTTTTTCTGATTCAACATCCTTTTTCTTGAAGATATTTTCATAACAAAAAACAGTGCAAATAGAGTATTTGCACTGTTCTTTCATTGGGTTATTGTACTTGACCCCCTTAGACCCATTATTGATCTACCGTAACGCCAACTGCTTTAGCAATCTCGCCAACATAATTTTTAATTATTTTAGCGTCGTCGTTAGAAATTGTGCCATTAGATACTTTCTTATCTAATTCAGCCTGATCTTCTTTCAGCTTATCGACAAATTTGCCTGTTTCTTTAAAATTTTTAGCATTCACAAAATCATTGATGTGATTACCAATCTTTTTAACGAGCTCATTTGCGACTACACTACTGAAATGTGGTACCTGTACATCAGCAATTGCTTGATTGATGTCAGCGTCAGCCTGATGAACCGCAGCGCTTTCTGCACTAGCAACACTAGCATCAGCTGCATTACTTGCGCTAGCTACTGCATTGTCAGCCATAGTTTGCTGCTTGTCGGCTTCTTTTTGTGCGGCTTTTTGAGGGTCTTTTTGGCATGAGAATAACGCCAATGCACATACAAGTGCAAAAACTTGCATTTTTTTGGTTTTCATGGTTTAATAGTTTTTTAAATGGTTAGTCTGGCAAATTTATAATCTTTTTCATTATGATAAAAATTTATTTATTATTTTTTTTATTTTCATTGAAAATGTAAATAGAAAAAGGGTTGAATTTAAATAATGAAAACACCAAATTGGAAGGAACTTAAAATTTAATTATTTTTAAAATGCGTGCTGAATCGAATTTTGGTAAGAAAAATAAAAAACTTCGGATTTACGCCGAAGTTTTTCTATGTTATATATTTACATTAAAACTACAAATCTCCACCATGCTTATCCAATTGTCCTTCCCATTTGGAAACGGCAGAAGTTGCTAAAGCATTCCCTAACACATTGGTCATACTTCTTCCCATATCACAAAAATGGTCAATTGGAAGAATTAGAGCAATTCCTTCTGGTGGAATTCCAAACATAGAACAAGTGGCAACAATAATCACTAAACTTGCTCTTGGAACTCCAGCAATACCTTTTGAGGTTAACATTAATACCAAAAGCATGATGACTTGTTCGCCAAGAGACATGTCAACTCCATAAATTTGTGCAATAAAAATGGATGCAAACGTCATATACATCATACTTCCATCCAAATTGAATGAGTAACCTAATGGTAAAATAAAGGAAACAATTCTGTTATTACATCCGAAACGCTCTAACTCTTCCACTAATTTTGGAAAAACAGCTTCCGAACTGGTGGTAGAAAAAGCGATTAATAGAGGTTCTTTAATTCTTCTTAATAATTCAAAAAGACGATTTCCTAAAATCAAATATCCTACAATAAGTAAAACAATCCATAAAACAGCCAATGCCAAAAAGAAGTCTCTTAAATAGACCGCATATACGGTGAAAATGTCAAAACCTTTGGTGGCAACAATGGCAGCAATCGCTCCAAAAACACCTAGTGGAGCCATCCACATAATATAGCCGACCATTTTGAGAATGGCGTGAGCAGTAATATCCAATGCTTTAACAATTGGTTTTGTATAATCTTCGCCCATATTGGCTAAAGCGATACCAAACATCACTGAGAAAACTACAATCTGAAGAACTTCGTTAGTTGCAAAAGCTTCAAAAAGGGACTTTGGAACAATGTGCTTGACAAAATCTTCTAAATTAAAAGCCTTTGTGTTGTTCATGATTTCACTTGCGGATGAAGTGTCAGTCAAATCAAGTTGAATGACTTTCCCTGGTTCTAACATATTTACGAAAACCAATCCAATCAGCAAAGAAACTAATGAAGCGGTTATAAACCAAAGCATTGCTTTTGTTCCCACTCGGCCAATCATACTCATGTCGCTCATTTTTGCAATTCCAACGACTAAAGTTGTGAAAACGAGAGGAGCGATAATCATCTGAACCAGTCGGATGAAAACTGTTCCCAATAATTTGATATTAGTTGAAAAACCTTCCGAGCTGTCAGGATACTGAAAATGAACCACAGCTCCAACGGCAATACCGAGAATTAAAGCAATGATAATTGCAAAAAAAAGTTTGTTTTGTCCCTTCATAATATTGTTTGTACGCTCACAAATATAATCGTTTATGCAAAAACTTAAGCAAGAAAAAACAAATGAACTCAAAATAAAGGACTTGTCATCATTCAATCTGTTCCAAAGGTGTTATTTGAATCCATTTTTAATTTAAATTTTTAATGAAATAAGGATGGATTTGGTTTAATTTTTTTCAACAGTTCTCAAGAGAATTGGCTTTTTTAATCTTAAAATCATCTTACTGCTCACCTCAAAAAAATTCCCTAAATTTGCACTAAAATTTCCAAGAAAATGAATTACGATATTATTGTCATCGGAAGCGGTCCCGGCGGATATGTTACCGCAATTAGAGCAGCTCAATTAGGTTTTAAAACTGCAGTGGTAGAAAAAGAAAACTTAGGTGGAATTTGTCTTAATTGGGGTTGTATCCCAACCAAAGCGCTTTTGAAGTCGGCTCACGTTTTCAATTACCTCAAACATGCGGAAGAGTATGGATTAAATCCTGTTGAGAATCCGGGTTTTGATTTTTCCAAAGTGGTACAAAGAAGTAGAGGAGTTGCTGGAAAAATGAGCAAAGGGGTCGAGTTTTTGTTGAGAAAAAATAAAGTTGACGTTATATTAGGAACTGCTAAAGTACAGAAAGGTAAAAAAGTTTCTGTGGTAGATGCGGAAGGAAAAACAACAGAATATTCAGCTAATCATATTATTATTGCAACTGGAGCTCGCTCAAGAGAATTACCTAATTTACCTCAAGATGGTAAGAAAGTAATTGGTTACAGACAAGCTTTAACTTTACCAGAACAACCAAAATCGATGATTGTTGTTGGGTCGGGAGCAATTGGGGTAGAATTTGCAGATTTTTATAATTCAATGGGGACCAAAGTGACGATTGTTGAGTTTATGCCAACTATTGTTCCAGTAGAAGATGAAGAGGTTTCAAAACATGTAGAAAGGTCTCTTAAAAAAGCAGGAATCGAAATTATGACCAACTCGTCTGTAGAGTCTGTAGATACTTCAGGTCAAGGAGTTAAAGCTAAAGTTAAAACGGCAAAAGGAGAGGAGATTCTTGAAGCAGATATCTTATTGTCAGCTGTTGGAATCGCTGCCAATATCGAAGGTATTGGCTTAGAAGAAGTAGGTATCCAAACTGATAGAGGAAGAGTTTTGGTTAATGAATGGTACGAAACGTCTGTTCCTGGATATTATGCAATCGGAGATATTCTTCCAACTCAAGCTTTGGCGCACGTTGCTTCTGCTGAAGGAATTACTTGTGTAGAAAAAATCAAAGGTCTTCATGTAGAGATGATTGATTATGGAAATATCCCAGGTTGTACTTATTGTCATCCAGAGATTGCTTCAGTGGGTCTTACCGAGAAGCAAGCTAAAGAAAAAGGATACGAATTGAAAGTTGGTAAATTCCCACTTTCTGCTTCTGGAAAAGCAACTGCAAACGGAGATACTGATGGATTTATCAAAGTAATTTTTGATGCCAAATACGGCGAGTGGTTAGGTTGCCATATGGTAGGAGCAGGTGTTACAGATATGATTGCAGAGGCAGTAGTTGCAAGAAAATTGGAAACGACTGGTCACGAAATCATCAAATCTATTCACCCTCACCCAACCATTTCTGAAGCAGTGATGGAAGCAGTAGCTGCTGCTTATGGAGAGGTTATTCATATTTAATTGAAAGATTATTCACTATAAACAATGGGATACAGTAATGTGTCCCATTTTTTTTGGAGAATTTCCCTCCTTTGGAGTAGACTTGAGAAATTTCATGAATTTTTGAGGGTTTTGCAGAGTGAAACAACCCTATGAACCTAAAAATAGTGAATTATTTAAACACAAGATTGTGGTCGAAGCGTCAAAATTCACTTATTACAAAAAAAGGATATTCATTTTTCAGAATATGCAAAGTTAAAGTAGAAAGATCTACAAAAATCCATTGAATAGAATTTAAGAAAACTATAAAAAGGAAAAAATTCTTAGGTAATACATATCATTAATTATGAAAATTCTGCAAGTCAACACATTCGTTTACTAATTTTGACCTATGAAAAACCACGATCTCGGTCTCGTTCTTTCTGGTGGTGGAACCAAAGGTGTTGCACATGCAGGGGTTATTAAATTTCTTAACGAAAAAGGGATTGAGCCTGGCGTGATTTCCTGTTGTAGTGCGGGTTCTATTGTGGGTGCATTGTATAGCGTGGGCAAGTCTCCTGAAGAAATTTTGGACTTTTTTAAGTCCATTTACTTTTTCAATTGGAAGCACTTTACCTTCAATCAACCAGGATTGGTATCCTCCAAAATCTTCAAAGTCTACTTGACGCCGATTTTCGGAGATATGAGAATTGGAGACCTTAAGAAGGAACTCAAAATTGTCGCAACCGAATTGGTTTCGGGGAAGCAAGTGGTTTTTGACGAAGAATTTAAGATTGTAGATGCGATTATCGCTTCTTGTTCGGTTCCGGGAATTACAACACCTCACATTGTGGAAAATCAATTGTTCAGTGATGGAGGGGTACTCAATAATTTTCCTGCAGATATCATTAAAAGCGACTGCGAAAAGATGATTGGAGTTTTTGTATCGCCTCCTCAAGATATAGGCATTGAAGATTTGAAGTCTCTCAAAGCCATTGTTTCTCGGTCATATGATTTGTTGTCATACCGTACGGAGGTCTTCAAATTTTCCTATTGTGATTGGTTTATCACCTCAAAACAACTTTCAAAATTTGGAATGTTTGAAAGAAAATCTGAAATTTTAGAAGAAATTTTCTCTATTGGATATCAATCAGCTTTAGAAAGCTATTCGGCAACTATATTTGCTAATCAAGCTGTGTAATTAGCAAAAGCTTCCTCAAGATTTTCGTATTTCCCTTTGAATTCAGCAATTGGAGAATCCATGATAATATTTCCTTGATGAATCAGGATAACTCGGGAACACAAAGCTTCAACTTCTTGCATGATATGTGTTGAAAGAATCACCGTTTTTTCTTTACCGATTTCTTTGATGACATTTCGGATTTCAATAATTTGATTAGGATCTAATCCATTGGTGGGCTCGTCCAAAATCAACAAATCTGGTTGATGCAAAATTGCTTGAGCTAATCCAACACGTTGTTTGTATCCTTTAGAAAGCTGCGAAATTTTCTTTGACTTTTCGGGTGTAATACCTACTAATTCTATAACATCATCAACTCTTTGAGTAGAAACTTTGTGGATATTAGCTACAAACTGCAAATATTCCTTCACATACATTTCCAAATATAGGGGATTGTTTTCTGGGAGGAAACCAATTTTGCTTTTAGCCTCAATCTCATGTTGGCTAACGTCTTGTCCATTGAAAAGAATTTGGCCTTGGTCGATTTTCAAAGCTCCAACAATAGATTTCATTAGCGTTGACTTACCAGCACCATTAGGTCCAAGAAGACCTATGATTTCATTCTTTTTGATTTCAAGATTGATATCATTAAGCGCAATTTGAGTTCCAAATTTTTTTGTAAGCCCGTTAATTTGTAATTCCATGTTGTTAAAAGTTGATTTAAAAAACAAAACTCATCCAAAGTAGAATGAGTTTTTTTATAATTAATCTTGTTTTATTATTTTGCCGCAGCAGTCTTTTCTACCTTTCTAACTGGTTTTTCAATTGGTGCCACTTTCTTTCCGAAAATTTTATCAATTTGTCTTTTGGTTAAAAATGCAGTCTTTCCAACTGTTTTTTCATTTTTCTGAATGTAATGTATAATCTGAACGGTTGTTTCACCATAATTTTTAGCAAAATTCAACCCTATAATATCGCTAGGAAGTTCAATGATGACTTCATTTTTTGGTGCATCTATTAGTCCATCAGATATTAGTTTGTACAAGTGATCATAATCTTTGTTAAGATCCAAAAAAGTAAAAGAGCGATAAGTATTAAGATTTCCGCTGTTAATATCTTGATAGTTAAAGATATACTTATTTTGTTTCTTGTATAGTGCAACCGAATTGTCTTTACCTACTTCTGTCAATGTCTCATTCTTAATCACTTTAATTTGTGAAAAAGCAGAAAGGGAAAACAATAAAGTAAAAAGTAGAATTGCCTTTTTCATTATTTAATATTTTTGCGTTTTGTATGTAAATTCCGTGCCAATCTAGGTACCATATCACACAATAATTGGGTGCAAAAATACTAATTTTTTGGTAACGAAATAAAAAATCCCAACATATTTTGATACGCTGGGATTATCTTGTGAACACGGAAGGAGTCGAACCCTCAACCTCTTGAGCCGTAATCAAGTACTCTATCCAATTGAGCTACGTGTCCAAATTTGAGGTTGCAAATATAATAAATTTTTGATTTCTTTGAAGGATGAAGTTCAATTTTTTTTACTTTTTTTTGTTTCTGTTAACCGTCATTTCTTGTAAAAAATCAGAAGGTACTGCGGAAAGTTCTGGTCTTGTAAAGATTACATCAAGGATTTCCTTTCATCAAGATAATGGCTTGTTGCGATTAAAGTCTGGTGATTTTCAATATGAGATTCCTAAAAAGGCTTTACCATACAAAAAAGTGGTACTTCTTAATGCAAGTTTGATCGGTTATTTTTCGCAATTATCGTTGGAGGAATCTATTGTTGGAGTTTCTAGCCCAGAGTATATTTACTCAGAGAAAGTAAGAAAATTGCTGAAGGAGGGCAAAATTTCAGATGTTGGGAACGAGCAAAAATATAATGTTGAAAAAATTATAGCTCTTCGTCCTGACGCTATTTTTACCAATCATATTACAAGTTTCGAAAACACGTATGACCTTCTCAGGAAAAATGGTATCGAAGTCATCTTTATTGATGAATTTTTGGAGAAAGAACCTTTGGAGAAATCGGCAGTCATTAAGTTGTTTGGTAAACTAATGGGAAAAGAAGCGGAAGCAGAGAAGGTTTTTTTGGATATCAAAACCAACTACAATCAGCTCAAAGGTTTGGCGTCTAAATCAAACGTAAGACCAGAAGTTATATGTAATGAAATTTATGGTAATCAATGGTATTTGCCAGGAGGGAATTCTTTTGTGGCTCATTATTTAAAGGATAGTGGAGCAAGATATTTTCTTGAAGGCAATCAAAGTACAGATGCTGTATCTATGAGTTTTGAAGAAGTTTTTTCAAAATCTAAAAACGTTTCGTTTTGGGTCAATGCTGGAAATCATAAGTCAAAATCGGAGATGTTGGCGATGCAACCTGCTTATTCTCAGATGGAAGTTTTTAAAAAAGGAAAAATTTATTCGGTGACAGGTAGGGAAGAAGGCAGAGCTAACGACTTTTTCGAAAGTGGGGTAGTCAGAGCGGACTGGGTATTGAAGGATTATATCAAGATTTTTCATCCGGAACTCTTGCCAAATTACCAATTGCTGTACATGAAGGAATTACATTGATTTTTGATAATATAAATTCGAAAAAAAAACTATCTGCAAAGTTGTAATCAGCCATGGTCTTATATTTTTTAGACTTCGTCAAACGCCTTTATTTCCTAGTCTCTATGTCTTTTCGCATCTTTTTCACAAAATGTTTGCAAGGCGTTATTTTATAAGAACATTTTTATATTTTTGCTTCAATCAATTATCGTATGTGGAAGAGAATTAAAAAGACGATTTATATTCTGATTTTAGCGAATATTCTGTTTATTGTATGGGGAAGATTTTTTAATCCACCTATTACTTTTACGCAGTTAGGTGGTCTTATTGAGTATGGAAAGCTAGATAGAGATTATATTTCCTATGATGATATGGGAAGTAATATCAAGAAGGCTGTTATCGCATCGGAAGATCAAAAATTTTTTGACCACAATGGATTCGATTACGAGGCGATCGAAAAAGCCTACCAAAACAATGAAAAGGGAAAAAAAGTTAAAGGGGGAAGTACCATATCTCAGCAGACCGCAAAAAATGTTTTTCTTTGGCAGGGTAGAAGCTGGCTGAGAAAGGGATTAGAGACAGTATATACTTTTATTATAGAGTTGGTTTGGGGAAAAGAAGTGATTTTGGAGCGCTACCTTAACTGTATCGAAATGGGACAGGGCGTTTTTGGCGTGGAAGCAGCTTCTCAATATTATTTCAATAAGTCTTCAAAGGATTTGAGTAAAAGTGAAGCAGCATGGATTGCGGCAGTGCTTCCCAATCCACAAAAATATGATCCGAAAAATCCATCGCCTTATTTACGAAGAAAACATAGTTGGATTATGCGCCAAATGAATAATGTTGTATTGAATACTACTACGAAATGAAATCTCTCTTCATGAGGAAAAGGGAGAATTTCCAAGTTGTTTTCGAGCGACATTTTTCCTCACCCGATTTAGTTACATCGCTTGATCCATTATCTGATGTCTTCCTAAGCATCAGAAAAGAGGATTTTAAAACGGTTTTAAATTTTCTAAAGGAAAATTCTGATATTACCATTAATTTCAGAAACTATATTCATCGACTCTTCGCAGGGAAACCTTTTGTAGTTTCTTTAACGGAAGCTAACATACTTTCTGAGAACTCTTTTTATCCGGAATTAAAGAAAAGAGTTCTGAATCAGATTTTACCTGCAGCAGATAATGAAAATACCATTTGGCATCTTGTTGATTATGTTTTCGTTAATCCAGCTAAAGATTTACAATATTTTAGGAATATTGAAGAGTCTGATTTGGATGAACTTTTTAAACTACTTGAAGTTCAGGATTTTATTACTAAAAAATCAGTAAAAAAAGATATTTATCTTGCGCTCAACGTTCTTTCTTGGCGAGCAATTGGTAACGCGATGGAGGTTGAGGTGGTCAACATGGTTCCTCAGTACAAAAATTACGATAATCCTTTTGTGGCTTTAGAACACGAAATCGAATTCTTGACGGCCCGTTTTAGAGAAAATCCAAATTTTGCGCCTACTCGCAGAGACGAAAACTACCGTCAAATCTATATTTTCATTCAACAATGTTTGGATTTTGTGGAAATGGCGTTCCGAAACTCTCAGAAGTACGGTATTTCTGGAAAAATCAATCAGTCCTTGATTAAAATTAGACAACAAGTTAGACGAATCAAAGATTTGGTCGGCTTATTGGAAATCAATACGGAAAATGATGTTAATGTAAGGTCTAAAGAATTGTTTTTTAGTGTTTTGGAATACAAATCCAAAAAGAATAATATCAAAGAGCTTTTGGATGATAGTACTACGTTGATGTCTAATTTGATAACCAATCATACAGCGCATATTGGAGTTCACTACATCGCATCTACCATGAAGGATTATTGGAAGATGCTTCGTAAAGCATCAGGAGGTGGTTTTATTGTTGGGTTCTTGGTAGTTTTTAAACTTTTTTTGGGTCACATAGGGAAGAGCGATTTTTCTTTAGCTGTACTTTACTCACTTAATTACGCCATTGGTTTTATCTCGATCTATTTATTACACTTTACATTAGCAACCAAGCAACCCGCGATGACGGCAGCAACAATGGCTAAAGTACTATCTGACGAACAGAACACATCACGAAATTATTTTGAATTCGCTCATGTGGTTGCTAAATTATTTAGAAGCCAATTTATCGCATTTGTTGGAAATGTTTTGATGGCTTTTCCAGTGGCATTGCTAATAATTTATGGTTTAGATTTGGCATTTGACAAGAATTTTGCTGCCGAAAAATCGACTAAATTGCTAAGAGATGTCAATCTTTTTCAGTCAAAGGCTTTGTTACATGCTTGTATCGCAGGTTTCTATCTCTTTATCTCAGGGGTTATTGCCGGGAATGTAAGCAACAACTCGGTGTACTATCAGATTCCTAAAAGAATATTGAAAAGTCCGTTTATTAATCAGGTTTTTGGAAAAAGTCTTGCTGAAAAACTTTCCAATTTTTACGCAAAAAATTGGGCAGGTATTGTTTCCAATTTTTGGTTCGGTACCATGTTAGGTTGTACCGCTTCTTTAGGACATTTTTTCGGATTAGATTTGGATATCCGACATATTACATTTTCGGCGGGTAATTTTGCATTAGGTCTCTACGGAAAGGGATTTCATGTAGGACTTAATACCATTATTATTTCAGTCATTACAGTAACACTAATCGGACTATGTAACTTTTTGGTAAGTTTTGGACTTTCGATGATTTTGGCGTTCCGTTCCAGAAGGCTTAATCTTGGAGAAGTTAGGGAAATCAATCGTCACATATTTCATTACTTTCTCAAAAATCCATTCAGATTTTTCTTTCCAATTCGTTCATTTTTAGACGGAAAAGCGAGAGAAATGATTGAGAAATCAACGACTTCAAGAGCTACAAAATCACAAGGTCGATAAAGTTTTGTTCCGGGAATTGGGTCTGAAATTTATTTAAGAAAAATGTTTTCCTCATTCTGAAATCGTTTTTCAAAAGGGGAGATTTTATTTTGATGAAAAGAATTTGGTCATTAAGATTAACACTCTCAATTTCTTCAAATAAGGATTTGTCCAAATAATCTTCCAAAAAATCTTTAACCTCGAAAGCGATTAACTTGCCTTCAAAACCATGAATTCTGGCAAATGCTTTTACCAATTCGGACGATTGAAATTCTCTTTTCTTTTTCATTGCGGGTTTCGAGTTATACGGGTTTCGAGGTTATAAATAGTACTTTTAATGGGTTTCAATGTAATTTATAAAATGGTTGATTTTTCCACCGAGTAAATTATACTTATTAATTAAGAAATTAAATTCCTCAAATTCAGGATAAATACGATTCAGTTTTTCCAGATGATTAATAGTTTCGTCATTACTTGAATGCGCAAAAATTAAAAATCTTATATATTCATTTTTATAACGTCTTCGTCCGTAACCCTCTACAATATTGGTGACAACGGAATCTGCGGAGCGTCTGACTTGACTTCCTAATTCATAAAGCTCATGTTTCGGCAGCTGAAGAGACAAACGATGAACCTCGAAAAACAATTCGAATGAAATTTTATAAATATCTAAAGTCCTGTAGCTCATCTTTTAATTTTTTTTAACTCGTAACCCGAAACTCGTAACCCCGCAACCCGAAAACTCATATCTCAAAAATCCTGCTCTCTTCATTAATTCTTTTCACGACAGATTCTGTGCGTTCTCTGTGCGTATCGGTAATGAAAATTTGACCAAAACTTTCTTGATTAACCAATGCAATTAATTGGGAAACACGATGGTCATCTAACTTATCGAAAATATCATCTAAAAGAAGAATAGGTGTTTTCCCAGTCAGTTCTCTTACTAAATTCATTTGAGCCAATTTTAGGGCAATGAGAAATGATTTTTGTTGACCTTGAGACCCGAATTTTTTCAGTGGATTTCCATTCATTTCAAAGTCGAGGTCATCTTTATGTATCCCTTTGGAAGTATAGGTTAACATTCGGTCTCTATCTAAGTTCTGAAGAAGAAGAGTACCAATGTCAGAATCATCCAAATCCGAAAGATAATTAACCGAAATATTCTCTTTTCCTCCTGAAATAACTTCGTAAAAATGCTGAATAACTGGATTCAATCTCGAGATGAATGCTTTTCTTTTCTCGAAAATTTTAGTTCCAAATTCCGACAACGGCGAATTATAAATTTCTAAAGAATCGGTATCAAAGGTTCTGTTTTTGGCGAAATATTTCAGAAGTGCATTACGCTGTTTCAGCGTTTTTTGATACTGAATTAAATTAAACAAATACTCCGAATCGGTCTGCGAAATCATTCCATCCAAAAACTTTCTTCTGCTTTCTCCACTGTCCGAAATCAGATTGGAGTCGTAAGGCGAAATCATGACACAAGGCAAAAAGCCAATGTGATCACTCATTCGTTCGTAGGTTTTATCGTTTCGCTTGATGATTTTCTTATTTTCTTTAGGTAAAAGAATTTTAATTGAATTTTCCTTTTCACCATCAAAGACCTGTCCATCGATAGCAAAAAAATCTTCCTGTTGACTGAGCGTAGTCGAAGTCATAATATTATGAAAATCCGACATTCCTAAAAAACTCTTTCCAACCGAAAGGTAATGAAGTGCATCTAATATATTAGTCTTACCTACGCCATTATTGCCGACAAAGCAATTGATTTGTGGAGAAAAATCAAAGGATTTTTCTGGATGATTTTTAAAGTTGATGAGATTTAGTTTTTGGACAATCATTTGTCAAAATTACTTCAATAAAACCAAAAACAAAAACGGAAGTCCGCTACAAAGTTCAACCCAAACAGAAAAGTACGAGTCTTTATTGGCGTTTTCAGAGTAGTAGATGAGAATAAAGGTTGAGATTGAGGTTAAATAAAATGCTAATGCAAATTCGAATTTTAAATGAAAAATAGCTAAAATAGTTGATGCAATAACAAAAATGTAGGCCAAGTATTTGGTGTTTTGGACGCCGATTAATCTTGGGAAAGTGACCACATCATCTTGTTTCATATCCCGAATATCAAAAGGAAGAACCAAAGCTGTGATGAAAAACCATGAAATCAGAAATATCCATAAATTAAACTCTGGCAAGATTAACCAAGAGTTGACCAAAGCCCATGTTAAACCAACGTAAAAAACTTTGAGTAATGGGATTTTTCGGATAATTTTTTCGAGGAAAAAACTGTTATATAACAATCCTAAAGTGATAATAATAAACCATCTTAAAGAATGAATTTCATGAGAGCTTGTGTAAATCAAAAAGCAACAAATTAGGAAGCTGAGAATGTTGAATATCAGAACTTTAGTGAAATTTTTTTTTTGATGCTGAAATTTAGTGTAAAGATATCCACTGAAATAAGTGATGAAAATAATAATGAGCGTTGTTGTACGGAATACATTTTGCTCCAACATAAAAAAAACCGCAAAAAGAGTCCCCATTAATGCGATAAAAAATTGGGAATCAACAACGTATTTTTTTAGTAAATTTAAAGATTGCATTTTTGACAGTTCTTCTGGTTCGAAACCAAAAGGGTCAAAACCAATAATAAACCCAAAAGTATGAAAAACCTAAGTAAAATTTTATTCATACTCCTCTTCATAGGGAGTTTTTTAACAATGGACGCACAAAATTATTACGATACCCAGTGGAAAAAGATTGAAACCAATTCCAAAAAAGGACTTTATAAATCGAATCTCCCTATTGTTTTGGAAATTCAGAATCAGGCCAAGAAAGACCATAATGGAGTGGAATTAATTAAGTCTTTGAAGGCAGAATTCAGTATTGTCAATGTGACGGAGGATGACACTCAAAACGATTCGGCCTCCCAATTTTTTGCAAAACTTAAAAAAATGGAATCAGAGCTCAATGGGGAAGAAAAGCTTGTTTATCAGGTTTTGTTGGGTGATTTTTTTCAAGAGCATTTTGATAATTCTTATTGGGAAATTAGTGAAAGAACCAACCTTAATTCTGGAGATTTTACACAAATTGAAACTTGGAGCACACTTGATTATAAAAACTTTCTTACAAAGAATTTTGCTGTTTTAGAATCGAAAAAATCTGATTTAAAAAAGATTCAACTTTCGAAATACAAGAGCATTTTTGAAGAGACAGAAAACATCGATTACTTTCCAACATTGTTTGATTACAATGCAATACAAGAATTTGATTTTTATAAAAATGAAAATTTCTTTACACCCAACGAACGAAAAGCTAATTTTTCAAAAATTAATGCAAAGTATGATGAACTAATTTCGAGCAATTCCGGCAATTCCAAACTCTATTTTCAGCTCCAAAAACTCAACTATAATTGCGAATTCAACAATTGTAAAGATAAGCTTAGTCAATTGGTGAAGTTGGTAGATGATAGCTCCACAAATGGAGATTATAAAGTGAAAATTATCGAAGATATTATGTCTGAATATTCTTCTGATAAAGATTACAAAAAAGCATTGGATTGGGCAGATAAGGCCAAAACAATGTTTCCTAAATCCAAGTTCATTAATAACATTACCAACATAGAAAACGGAATTAAAAATCCGTCTCTGGCAATTCATTTTGAGAATGAAACGCAAAGCCAAAAACCGATTCATTTGGTGGCTGAACATAAAAATGTTGACCATTTTTTACTCAATATTTATGAGGTAAAAGACGATTTGCAAGGTTTTATGAGGTATGCATCAGAGCCTTATAACAAAAACTCTTTCAATGAAATTAAAAAAGCATTGGTCAAGAAAGAGCAATACAATTTGGAAAATAAAAACGATTTCAAGACCTATAAAACTTCGTTGGAAATTCAACCACTTTCATCTGGACTTTATGTTGTAGAATATGTTGTTGAAGGTTCGGTTCAGGAAAATTTTTATTTCATTGCGTCGGATTCTCGACTTCTTATGCGTGAAAACAATAGTTATAACGAGGCTTCGGATGTTTACCATTTGGTCAATCGTGGAAATGGAAACGTTTATAC
Source organism: Chryseobacterium sp. CG10_8 (assembly GCF_058117085.1). Classification (NCBI taxonomy): domain Bacteria; kingdom Pseudomonadati; phylum Bacteroidota; class Flavobacteriia; order Flavobacteriales; family Weeksellaceae; genus Chryseobacterium; species Chryseobacterium sp. CG10_8. The sequence continues at coordinate 27,684 of NZ_JBYVEB010000021.1, forward strand.
CAATGAAAATCTTGAAATTTTTGAATGGGTTCGTGGAAAATCTCTGAACAAATTATCCACGAAAACGGATGCCAAAGGTGGATTTAGCTTTCCAAAATCCAATTCCGAGGATTATTATCGTTATTATTTAGTTAAAAGTTCAGGAAATAATTATCAGTTTGTCAATGTCTATGGTCGTGACCGTTATTCAAGAGACATCAAGGAGACACGAACTCAAGTACAGATTTTCTTAGATAGAGCGATTTATAGACCTGGACAAATCGTTTATTTTAAGGCGATTACCACTCGTCTAAAAGATGAAAAAGAAGCTGTTGTTTCGGGTTTAAAGCAAAGTATTAAATTATTTGATGCCAATGGTCAAGAGCTGTCATCTCAGGATTTTACTACCAATGAATTTGGCTCATATCACGGAAATTTTGTTCTTCCAAAGGGAAAACTGAATGGAAGTTTTTCACTTCAGGTTGAAAATGATAATTACGATGGCTACAAAGATTTTCAGGTGGAAGAGTACAAACGTCCGAAATTTGAAGTGACTTTCGAACCAGTTAAAGATGAATATAAATATGGTCAAACCATTGAAATTAAGGGTAAAGCCATGATGTTTTCGGGAGTGGCTCTAAGCAATTCGACCGTTAATTATGAAATTAAAAAACAAAATATCAGATGGAGATATTTTTGGTGGTATCCAAGAGGAAATGAAAACGAAAATTCTATTTTGGGTGAAGTTAAAACCAATGAAAAAGGGGAGTTTACGATTAAATTAGATTTGAAGAAAGACGAAACTTTAGAGGGAATTCAGATTGATAATTATGAAATTGAAGCTTCAGTTACCGATATCAATGGAGAAACGCAATCCGCAACAGAGAACGTTAAGGTAGCTTCGGTGTCTCACTATATTCAAGCGGAAAATGTTGGAAATACTTTTGCGGACGAAAATGTTCAATTAAAAGTTGAAACCAAGAACTATAACGAGCAAAATTTAAATAAATCTTACCACATAAAACTATCCAAATTAGAAGAACCTAATCGAATTATCAGAAGTAATTTTAAATCTGAGATTCAGGATTTGCCGAAATACACGCCTGCAGAATTTAATCAAAGATTTCCGCATGATGTGTATGACAAAAACGATGAAATCAAAAATTGGAAGGTTGAGAAAGTCGTGATGGATAGAATCGAGAATCGAGAACCGAGAACCGAGAATTCTTCTTCTGACACGGGAACAAAAAATGAAAACTCGAAATCTGAAACCCGAAACCCGAAGTTAGACCTTGGGAAGCTTGACGCGGGAACCTACCGCCTTGAACTCTACAATATCGAAGGAAAAGACACCATCAAGACGGAACAAAACTTCAAGGTTTGGGACAAAAGATTCTTGAAAGATTCTCAACATCCGTTTTTAGAAGTTATTGCACCAAAAGCTGAGGTCGAAAGAGGAAAGAAAGCAACCATATTTGTTTATTCAGCTATTCCCAATGCTTTGGTTAATGTCTTTACGCAGAATGGAAATGGCAAAACGAAAGTAGAATCGTTTCAAACAAAAAATGGAATTTTAGCTTATGAAACTCTTATTCCATCAGATGAAAGTATAGACAATCTTAATCTTCAGTTTCAGGTGGTGGCATTTAATGATGTTCAGACTAAAGAAGTTAATCTTAAACTCAAATCAGAAGACAAAAATCTGAAAATAGAAACAGTTACTTTTAGAGACAAACTTCAACCTAATTCTAAGGAAAAATGGACAGTGAAGGTTAAAGATGCTTCGACTTCGCTCAGCATGGCAGCCGATAAGCCCGCACTGAGCGTAGCCGAATTATTGGCCAATATGTATGACCAATCTCTTGACCAATTTGCTTCTAACACTTATAGTTGGCAACGACTTTACTACAAGCCGTACCTAATTAATAGCTATTTGGAACGAGTGAACTTGTTAAGTGAACATTATAGTAAGAGAACAAAATTTTTACAAGGTTATGATGTCAATATTCCACGATTTTCTTGGTTTGATGGTGGGATTTATAGAACCGAAGTTTTATATGCAGCTTCAAGTGTGATGGCTGTGGATTCTGCAGGTGTTGAAATGGAAAGAGGAATCGCTATGGATGCTGCAGTTCCAATGGCAAAGTCTGCAATGTCAGAAATAAGAGAGGATAAAGTTGAGGTATTCCAAAATATTGTTCCAGAACCAAAGAAAGCTCCGAAAGTACAAACTCCGCCACCTCCAATTGAAGAAGATTTATCAAAGGTTCCAGTTCGCCAAAATCTCAACGAAACTGCATTTTTCTATCCCAATTTATTAACCGACAAAGATGGAAATGTTTCTTTTGAGTTTACTTCACCAGAAGCTTTAACGAAGTGGAAGCTGATGTTCTTGGCTCATACCAAAGATGCAAGAGTCGCAACTTTAGAAAAAGAAGTCGTGACTCAGAAGGAATTTTCCGTCACGCCTAATTATCCAAGATTTTTAAGAGAGGGAGACGAGTTGCAATTGCAATCCAAACTCAGTAATTTAACTTCTTTGCCTCTTAATGGAATTGCTTCTTTACAGATATTAGATGCTTTTACCAACGATGATATTTCGAGTAAATTTAATTTAAATGACATTCAAAAAACATTTTCGTTAGATGCTCAGGGAAATACCGTCGTTAATTGGAAACTGAAAGTTCCAAGCAATGTAGAATCTATCATTTTAAAAGTGGTTGCCACTTCGACTTCGCTCAGTGGACAAGGAAGTTTCAGTGATGGAGAACAAAAAGCAATTGCCATTCTTCCAAACCGAATGTTGGTTACAGACGCTGTTCCGATTTTTGTGAAAGAAGGCCAAACGAAAACATTCACTTTAGAAAATTTAAAAAACTCGCACTCTCAAACCATTTCAAACGTTTCAAACACTTTGGAACTTACCACCAATCCGATTTGGGAGATTATGTTTGCTTTGCCAAGTTTGAAAGACGACCAAAATAACTCTGCGGATGTTCAATTCAATAAATGGTTTGCAGATGTTTTGGCTTCAGAAATTTTCAAAGCCAATCCAAGAATGAAAACCGTTTTTGATGAATACCAAAGCAAAGGTCTTTTGACGTCTAATTTGGAAAAGAATCAAGAATTGAAACAACTGCTACTTGAAGAAACTCCTTGGGTTTTGGAAAGTAAAGATGAAGGTGAACAAATGCAAAAATTAGCGAGATTGTTTGACGCCAATACGATGCGAAATTCCATCAATCAAGATTGGTCAGATTTGGTTAAACTTCAAAATCCTGACGGTGGTTTTTCTTGGTATCAAGGTTATCCGAGTTCGTATTACACATCGCTGTATATTTTGAAAAATTTAGGTCGAATTAATGAATGGTTGAAAGGAAACCTTTCCGAATATCAATCTTCCGAGCAAAAGGAAATGGTTAATAAATTGGTGAATTATGTTGATACTGAAGTGAATAATTATTACGATTTGTCGGTTGCTGAGCGCAGTCGAAGCAACATTTGGAACAATTTTGTTTTAGATTATTTGGATACCAGACATTATTGGGAAGCTCAAGTTCCATTGAAAGGAAAAGGAGCACAACTGAAAGCTTTGGTCATTCAGAAAGCTCCAAAAGCTGACATTAAGGATTTTACTTTTTTCGGATTGCATCGAGCTTCAATGTTATTTAATGACTACAAACTGACGAATCTTTCTCAAAAATTAATGACTTACCTTAAAGAAACGTCCACTCAATCGGAAACACAAGGTGTTTATTGGAAACAAAATTTAAATGATTGGGGTTGGTACTCGTCAAAAACCGTGAATCATGCAGGAGCTTTGGAAGCGTTCCAAAAATTGACTCCAAAAGATGAAAAGTTCATCGAAGAAATGAAAATTTGGCTCATTACGCAGAAAGAAGTTAATTCTTGGGAAAGTTCCAGAGGAACAGCAGAAGTCATCTTCACGATTTTGAATTCTGGAAAATCATGGACTTCTGTTGAATCAGATAAGGCTGAAATCACTTGGGGTGGAAAATTGTTGCTACCTCAGACTCAAGCAACAGGTTATGTGAAGCAGACGATGACTCCTGATAATTTAGACAAAAACTTAGCGACTGTTACCATTAAAAAAGACAGTCCGGGAGTTGTTCAAGGTGGTTTATTCTGGCAATATTATGAGGATTTGGATAAAATAAAATCTTCAGAATCTTACATTTCCATCACAAAAGAACTCTACAAAAAAGTGAAAACCGAAAATGGAGAAGAGTTGAAGAAAATCACACCGGAAACACCTTTGAAAATCGGAGATAAAGTAACCGTTAGAATGATTCTGAACACCGACCGAAATATGGAATTCATTCACCTGAAAGATATGAGAGCGGCAGGTTTTGAACCACTGAATGTTATTTCGAAATACCAATGGAATAACGGTTTGGGTTATTACGAGAGTACTAAAGACGCTTCAACTAACTTCTACATACAATATATGCCGAAAGGGAAATATGTTTTTGAGTACGATTACATCTGTAATGCATCAGGAACTTTCAGCAACGGAATTACAACGCTTCAAAATTATTACGCTCCACAAATGAACGCGCATACCAAGGGAACCAAAATTTCGATAAGCGAATAATTTTTAAAATAGGAATAATCAAAAGGGTCGGGCTTTAGCCCGACTTTTTTATTCGTTTGCAAGTCGGCTTTAGCTAAAATAAATAACTAAAAACAAGAGTTCTTCCTCTACTTATGTTAATATACTTACTTTTTTTCAACATCGCGTCTCCGCTTATTAGTAAGTTTCGTCCTTAGTTTATTTTTTTAAGCTGCTAATTAGTCCAAAAAATTACTTTTTGATAAATGTCAAAGGAAATCATTTTCGGTCAACGGAAATTTGCATCCACAAACAACATCAAAAATGAAAACGCTAAGAAGAACTCTAATTGCTGTCATCATCGGTTCTCCTTTCATACTGAAAGCACAATCGGCACCGACAATGCAAGAACTCTTTAATGCTGCAATTTCCAAAGATGCCACCATCGAACAACAAAATCTAGAACTGAAATCAAACGAATTAGATGAGAGAAAACTAAAAGATGTCTTTCTTCCAACCTTTGAGATTTCTGGAAAAGGCGGATATCTTAACGGAACAGCTAGGTTTATTTCTCCAGAGATTTCGATTCCTGCAGTTCAACCTATTTTTCCTGGTGCCCATTATCCTGAAGGAACCTTTAATAACAACTTCAATCTTTCTGGATTTGATGCCACAGCGAAAGCGGAAGCCAAAGTGCTTTTGTACTCAGGCGGAAAGGTTAAACATTTGAAGAAAGCAGTCGAAGAAAAAAGTAATGCTATCCAAGCTTTGCAGGTTAAAAATCAAGATGAAGTTTTGACCAATATTTCGAAAGCTTATGATCAATTTGCATTGGTTAGTCAATCAAAAAAAGTTTTGGACGAAAGCAAAAAGAGATTGGATGCTAACAAAAAAACTGCGGAAAAAGCGCTTGGATATGGATTAATTACTCCTTATGACTATAAGAAAATCGAATTAGCTCAAGCTACTTTAGATTCGAAAATGGTGGAATACGAAGGAAAAAAAGAGTTGTTAATCACTCAACTACATATTTTGACAGGTATTGAAAAAGAAAGAATCGCACTTATCAATCCTGATTTGGAAAAAATTGACTATTTGGTAGCAAATCAGACCATTGACAATAGGGCAGAACTCAAAGCTTTGGATTTTGGAATGAAGGCGATTGACGCTAAAATAAAAGCTGAAAAAACTTGGTGGATTCCTAAAGTTCAGGCGTTGACTTCGCTATCTTATGCAGGATTTTACAATACTAATCTTTCTTCTTCACAGCCAATTATTCCAGGTATAAGCAACAAGTTGGATTATGATTTAACCAACTTTAGTTTATTTCCAGTTTTTCAAGCAGGAGTGGGGTTCAAATGGGATGTCTTTGATGGAAACGAAGGAAAACATCAAATAGAAAAAGCCAAAATCGACCGAGAAGTTTTAGAAAGTAAAAAATCGGATGCTGAAAGAAAACTTCAAATTAATCTCGCCAATAATCAAACCAATTATGATATTGCCGATGCTCAGATTGCATTGAAATCCAAGGCTAAGGAAATTGCAAAAAATGCTTTAACTCAGGCTGAAAAGGAGTTCAGATATGGTCTGATAAAATCTACTCAATTAATCGAAGCCGAAAATGACTTAGAGTCTGCGGAACTCGAATATGAGACGGCGATTTTTAACCAAAGAAGAGCTGCGGTCGAACTTATGAAAGCGACTCAAAATTTATCCATCGAAAAACTTTAATTCTACAAACATTACAATAAAATGAAATCATATATCGCAAAATTATTCACTATTGCAACTCTTGTAATTTTGGTTGCTTGTAAGAACGAAACTCCTGAAAAAATAACCGAAGGAAAAACTAAAAAGGAAGTTGTTTCCTTTGCTCCAAAAGTAACAGGAAGAATTCTGAAAATCTATGTTCAGGAGGGGCAAACTGTTAAAGTGGGTGATACTTTGGCCATGTTAGATGTACCAGAAGTGACCGCAAAGATTGCTCAAGCAAGAGGAGCAACTGCTGCAGCTTCAGCACAGGCACAAATGGCAAGGAATGGAGCAAGTGCAGACCAACTTCGTCAATTAAGAGCAAAACAAAGCGGACTGAAAGAACAATACGAATTTGCTCAAAAATCTTACAAAAGAGCAACTAATATGTATAAAGACAGTCTTTTGTCACCACAGAATTATGATGAAGCTTTTGCGAAATATCAAGGTGCTAAAGCACAGTTAGACGCTGTTAATGCAGAATTACACGATGTAGAGTTAGGAACAAGAGTCGAAAAAATCGAAATGGCAGTTGGGCAAGAAAATCAGGCGAGAGGAGTGTTACAAGAAGCTAATATTGCGTATTCCGAAAGATATATTATTGCAACCAACGACATGGAAATAGAAACCATTTCTTTGAATGTAGGCGAATTGGCAACGGCGGGTTATGCATTGTTTAATGGATATATTCCTGAGTCCACTTATTTTAGGTTTAGCATTCCGGAAAGTAAAATTTCAAAATATCAAAAAGACATGCAGGTAACGATGAAATCTACTTATGGTAACCAAGAATTTTTAGGAAAAATAGTTTCGATAAAACAATTGACTAAGTATGCTGATATAACCACCGCTTTCCCAGATTATCAACCAGAAGATGCGGTTTATGAAATTAAAGTGAAGCCGATTGACCAATCAAAAGTAAAAGGATTATTGGTGAACTCTAGTGTGACTTTAAGGTAATCTTAACCGAAAATTCAACAAAAATGAAACAGTTAAGATATCTTCTTAAAAGAGAGTTTCGCTTGTTTTTGACCAACAAAACGATGCTCTCGGTGTTTTTTGTAGCACCTATTTTTTACGCGCTTTTAATGGGTTTTACCTACAAAAGTGGTAAAGTAACGGACATTCCTGTGATTGTTGTTAACCACGATAAGACCCCACTTTCTAACCAAGTTGTGGACATGTTAGAGGACAATAATTCAATTAAAGTTTTGAATTATGTCGCAGAACCCGCATCTCTAAAAGATGAGGTCATTAAAACCGAAGCAGGAGCTGTGGTCGTAATTCCTGAAAGATTTGAAGCCAATATGCTTCAAAAAAAATATCCTGAAGTTAATGTTTATGTCAATACTTCTAACGTTCTCACCGCTAATTTTGCTTCAAAAGCGATTCAGTTGACTTTGGGGACTTTTTCTGCAGGAGCTGAAATCAAAGCCTTGCAAAAAAAAGGGATGAACACCGACCAAGCCAAAAGTAATATCGAACCTTTCAAAGCCAATTATATTACGCTGTTCAATACGACCAGTAATTATTTGATATTTATGTGGCCAGCGTTGATGGCGGTGGTTTTGCAGCAGGTGATTTTATTGGCAATGGCGGTTACTTTTTCGGAGGAATTCAAGCGAGATTCGTTTGTTAGGGATTTTGCAGGAAAAGAAAAATATGCGGTTTTGGTGATGGCGATTAAATGTCTTCCGGTTTGGCTTTTTTCAAATCTTAATATTCTGGTTTTTTATTTATGTAGCGTTTATTTTAAAATTCCAATTCCAGAAAATGTGATGAACTTTTTCTTGGTTACAGCGGCTTTCATTGTGGCGGCAACCAATCTTGGAGTTTTAGTAAGTATCCTGATTCCAGACGCACTTAAAGCGACCCAAATTTTGATGGTTATTGCTTCACCTGCTTTTATTATTAGCGGATTTACTTGGCCAACTTACGCAATGCCTCAATTTATCGCTGGTTTTACCAAAATTATTCCTTTAACACCGTATTTAGAGGCTTTAAAAATCATGGTAGTGGAAAAAGGTTCCGACTATCTTACTTATCGATATTTCTGGCATTTGTTCATTTTAGGATGGGTTTATTTTATCCTTGGGTGGATTGCTTTGAAGATTAAAATTCATTTCTTATTCAAGGAATATCGAATTGAAGAAAATGACGAAGGTCAAATGACTGACATTATGTAGAGTTTTCATTTTTAATGTTTGTGATGGGCGTTTCAAAGCTGTTTTGGAGCGCTCATTTTTTGTATTTTTGTGGAAAATAATACCTATGAAAATTCTTCAAGAGCTAGAGAAACGTATCAAAATCGATGAAGAAATCGAAAGGTTTTTTCATGAAGAATGTCAAACAGCCACTTTCGAGAAGGGCAAGTTACTTAGCGAGCAAAATCACTATAATCGAAAAATTTTCTTTGTGGATGAAGGATTGATGAGGATGTTCTATTACGAAAATGGGAAAGACATTACGACTAATTTCTACTCCGAAGGTAGAATCACTGCAAATATTGATACTCTTTTCAAAAATCAGCCTTCTCGCAACAATATAGAGACGATTGAGAAATCTATTATCACAACATGCAATTACGAAAAATTGGAGGATTTGTGTGCTGTTTCGCTTACAGCAGCTAATTTCAGTCGTTATATCTTAGGGAATTTGATGACAGAGATGTCTGCTCGAATATCATCACTTCAGTACATGACTGCTAAGGAAAAGTATAACAATTTACTGGAAGAAAATCCTAATATTATTCTGCGTGCTCCTTTAGGAATGATTGCGACCTATCTTGGAATTTCCCAAGAAACTTTGAGCCGAATTAGAAGCGAAAAGTAAAACTTCGTTTTAACACTTTTAGTCGATGTGCTCATGGTTTTCCAGTGAGAGGATTAGACGCACTTTGACGTCTATAAAACTTAATGAATGATGGTATTTACAATACCCACTTTATTGTCTCATTTTAATTTTA
>NZ_JBYVEB010000022.1:0-36454 GCF_058117085.1 Chryseobacterium sp. CG10_8
ATCAATAAATAATCAATACAACTTTTGGCAATAAAAACCATCCAAGAGAAACAAAAGGAAAATAAAATCTCTTTTGGAACTCTCATAAAATAAGGAATTTTTCTGTTTCCCCTTTCTGTGAGAGGGTTTGCGGAGACTACGCCTATTTTCCGATACATAATTAGTATGTATTGATAATCAGGTATTTATAAAATATATTAACAATATAGAAACGAAAATACCACAAAATGCAAAACTTTCCGCAAAAACTAATTGAAATGTTAACAACAATATCATCATTCAAAAAGATTATATTATCTATATAGACTATATAAGAAAATAAGATTGGTTCACTTAATGTATTTCATAAAAATGAAGATATGACTTCTTTTAAAATATAATTTATTTTTTGCGAGGTCTGTAGTACCCTGTTAATAAGAAATTATTAAAAAATTAAATATTTCTAAAATAGAAATTATTACAGGTTGAATAGTCAAACATTAAGTCTCTCGCAGTACGCTCCCAATCAATATAAATGTAGTTTGGTAAATCTTTTGGTATTGCTCCTGTGTCATATAGAAGAATTTCTGCAAAATCTTCGTCACTTGAAAACTTTCCATAATAACTTTCTTCAACTTTTTTAATTAGTGTTAAGGTTTATTTTACATTTTGCTCATCAGTATGCCAGTATTGATGGGCTTTTTTATAATTTTAATGCGACCAAAACTATACCATTTTGGTTGAAATTCGAATTTATTCCATTATTTTTTTTTGATATTAAATAACTGATAATCAACAATATAATTACAGTCGCATTAAAAGTAGATGGCAAAACCATTTTCATTTATTCTCTATACGCTTTTTGTTGATGGGGGGGGTACTAACAAAAACTACATTTATCCCACCCCATTTTTAACATAAAGGGTCGTGGGTTAAAATATTTGCATAAGAAAATTTAGATGAATAGCTTTGTTAAAAAAACAAATTTATGGCTGATGAAATATTTTTTAATCAAGGGGGCAATTCAATATTTGAAAAAGAAGAAAATGACGATAAAATAAAAATCGTTAAATCAAAAATTAAAGAAATGTTCAATATGAAGAACATTAATTTTCTTTTTGGTTCAGGGACAAGTGTTGGAGCAATACCAAATATGGAAGGATTGTATAAAGCTGTTGTAAGTCGTTTAAAACTCCCTGAGAATAAAGAATATTCTGAGGAATTTCAAAAAATTGGAGAAAGAATAAAAAATAAAAAAAATCTTGAAGATATTCTTGGTATCTTATATTCTTACAGGATATATCAATTTAATAGTTATGATGAAACAGTGAATGAAAAGAATGCTGAATTGAAAAAAATGACTGAATTGATAAATATAATTGAAGAAGAAATTTTTGACAAAATAAATATTGATTTGGACGATTCAAAATATTCGGATAACTTAATTTTATACAAAACCTTTTATCAAAAACTTGCTTTAAGAAATAAAGATTTATCTCGGCTAAATATTTTTACTACCAACAATGATTTATTTAATGAATATGCTTTGGATAGTGTTAATATTCACTACATTAACGGTTTTTCAAGAGGAATAAACAGGTATTTCAATCCCGCTCTGTTCAATTACACTTATTCCAAAAGAATGGATACAAGCATTGAAAAATTTGAACCCGTTGAAAATATGGTTTATCTATATAAAATTCATGGTTCTATTAATTGGGTTGAGGATAACACTAATGCAAATTCTTTTTTTAATATCAAAGAAACTAATACGCCAAAAAGAGAAAAAGGAGTTGAAAACGTGCTGATTTACCCAACACCAACAAAGCAAAATAAAAGTCTTGGAAGTCCATATGTTGAATTATTTAGGGAATTTCAAAAAAAATTATTAGAACCGCACACAATTCTATTTGTAATTGGTTACAGTTTTAGCGATGAACATGTTAATAATATTATTTTTCAAGCACTAGCCATAAATTCCACAATAAATGTTGTTGTTTTTGGAAAAATAGACAATAAAATTGTGGAGATTGCGGACAATAGAATTATCAACATTTATGGTGAGTACAAGGGAGAAAAAATAAATTATTTTTACTATATAGTAAATAATTTGCTACCAAATATTGATGCTTTTAAGTCTCAAGACAATTTATTAAGTGAATTTATTAACTCAATAAAGACCAAATAATGAATATAGGAAAGGTAATTTCTGTTGAGTACGATAAATTTAAAGTGAAACTATTTCACACTACAAAAAATTCAACTGTAAATATAGGTGGACAAATCTATTATTTTGGAAATATCGGTAGCTATTTAAAAACTAGCAATGCAATTGGAGAATCAATTTTATGTGAAGTAGTTGCGGTATTAGACCACAATACTGAAACTAAGATGTTTTCTAATTTCAATTTAGATAGTTCAAGAGAATTAATAATTAAACCTATTGGAACTTTTGATAATGATGGTTGTTTTAATATGGGGGTTGGTATTTTCCCATCTATTTATGCAGATGTTGCTATTGTTACTTTTGATGATGTGAAAAAGATTCTATCTCCTAAAACAGAACAAAAAAAGGATAATGTCCACAATTCAATTGAGTTAGGATATTCAAAAAATTTGATTAATTATACTGTTAATATTGATATTAATTCATTTTTTAACATTCATACAGCAATTTTAGGAAATAGTGGTAGTGGTAAATCGAACACCATTTCTCATATTTTTCAACAAGTTTTTAGAAAAGAAAATCGTTCAGCATTAGGTGGCAAGGTTATTATGTTTGATGTAAACGGAGAATACAATTCGGCATTTTCCATCAATTTATTTTCTGATAAAGCTCTTAAATACTATAAACCGAATTCAGAACAGCAAAATCAATTTATTTTACCATATTATTTAATGAATTTGGATGAATGGTTAGCATTCTTGTTAGCATCTGACAGGACTCAAAAACCTTTTTGGGATAAAGTATTACAAGAGTGTTACAAATTTTATAAAATGTTTGATAATTCAAGTAAAGAGGAATACTCAAATTATTTTAAATGGAAAATTAGAAATATTTTATCAAATATACTTGGGAATATCGATTCTGACACAGCCAAAATGACTGCTGCGAGAGGTCTAGTCATAAAATCTAGGGAAATTATTTCTAGTTTGGAAATTAATTTTGAAAATAACGACATAATTTCTTTTTTGGATGAAGTTTTAGATTGTACAAACATCTCTTTTGGAGACAATAAAAGTAAATTAAGCAGTTTTGTTTCAAAATTAGATATAAATGAAGAAAGTGCTCAGGCAATAAATGATTTTAAATTATTCAGCGGTCAATTTTACGACTTCAAATTTCTAAAAATAGCCACGGAATTAGTATTATTAGAAGAAGAAGGAAGAGGGAATTACAGAATAAGAGAATTTACTTCAACAATGCTAACTAGGCTAGATTATTTTCTTTTCAATCCTGACTGCAAATTTATGAAGAGTGAAACTAAATTCGTAAATGCAAATGATTATTTAGAAAAGATTTTCAGTCTTGGAAATAAGGATGAAAGCCAATTAATAATAATTGACACAAGCGAAGTAGGTAATGATATTTTGGAACTTACAACAAGTGTAATCAGTAGATTAATATTTGATTACAGAAAAGCTCAAGAGGGTAATAAACGGCGTAAAGCACCTATCCATTTAGTTTTAGATGAAGCACATAGATACATTAAAAAAGATACTGAATATATAATAAAAGAAAACATTTTTGAGAGAATTGCTAGAGAGGGTAGAAAATTCTCTTTCTATTTAATTATTTCGTCACAAAGACCATCGGAACTTTCTCAAACTGTTCTTTCACAATGTGGAAATTACCTCATCCATCGTATTCAAAACGAAATTGATATGAGATATATTTATTCAGTGTTACCCTATTTTTCAGAAGATTATGTATCTAAAATAAAACAGGCTACACCTGGAGAAGTATTAATATTTGGAAATTGTGTTCCGATGCCATTACAAGTTAAAGTAACAAAACCAATTCCTGACCCAAATAGTGAAAATTGTATAATAAACAAAGAATGGTTTTTAAAGGAGGCAAAATAAATTATGAGATTAATAACAGAACTAGTTGAATTTCAACAAAAAATAGGAGAGATTATTATTGAGGGGGAGAATCTTAAAATAGAACACAGAACAATAGATTATTCTGTATTGAATGAAAAATTTGAAGAATGGAAATCAAAAGCAATCATTTTTCTTGATGAAAGTTTGGGAGAGAAAAATAATTTATTCACAAAAAATTTTAAACAAGCAAAACCAATTGCTTATCATGTTCAAAATTTAATAAAAGAAAATAAAAATGAAATTTTTAAAAAATCTATTAATAATGAATTATTAGAAAAAGTAGGCATTCTGAAATATTTTAAAGATTTAATTAGGATTTCAGATGCCATTATAGACCCCGAATCAAAAAAAGTTGCCGATAGAGTGAACTTTACAATAAAACAAAAATTAGAACTCATTTTGGAAAAACTTTACGATTTGGACAATGGTCGTTTCCACTCAATTTCTCTAATTTTAGAATTAAATGGGATTAAATTAAAAGAACACGGGGAAGATAGACAGTTTGCAGATTCACTAGAAAATAGTGGTTTAATAGAAGTAATGCATTTGAAAGACCCGCAAGCAAAAATAAGTTTGAATGGGAAAATCTATATTGAAGAAAAAAGGGAAATTGTAGATGACGATTATCAAAAAATTAGTTCTGATAAAAATGAAATTAATGAAAAAATAGATAAAATTCTCCTACATTTACAAAAGCTAGGTTTTGGACAGCAGATAATCTTTGATGAAATTGAAGAATTAAAAGAACTTTATACCAAAATGAATAAGAAAACTTGGGGGCAGGTTTTAAAAGGAAAATTAATTGATTTGGGGCTATCTAAATTGGTTGAAACTGAAACTTTAGATTACATATATCAATCATTAACCAATAACCATTTAAGACTACCATAAAATTATATAAAAATAAGGCACAAAATTTGTTAAATTTGTGCTAACAACATCAACGAAAAAATAAAGTGTAAAGCTTTTGCTTTTGTCTTGAGAATCGGCAAAATTCTAAATACTACAAAATGCAAACAGTTAGCACACTTGTCTAATGGCAAGTGGCTTATCCTGTTTTTATGTAGTATAGGCTTTTGCCGAGCCTTCAAGACTAAAAGCAAGTGAGAACCACTTGCTTCTTTTGTTATAAAAACATTAAATGATTAAAAAATGAGTACTTCAAAACAGTTGCTTTTCTTAAAAGCTAATTTTCATTGCGAAATCTTATTTGAAGATAAAAATTCCAATTTACAAACAATAAAATATAGTGATTATGCAAGGGTGATTTCGCAATCATATGACATTCAGAAAATATTCCATGATTCGATAATTTCTCCATCAAGTGAAGGATTATATTATCCTAATTCTTTTTTTAAAGAAATATTTGGGTTAATAAAAGAAATCAGAATCAATTCTAAGGATGATTTGAAAGGTGAAAGTTTATTTACACTTGAAGTACTATGTTCAGCAGTAGAATATATAAAAACAAATAATTTCATTGAACCTTCTCATATTAGGAACAACATAATAGCAAATAAAATATTTCCTACAGGGCGAAAAGCAGGACTTCATTTTGGTGACTTTATAAGCTTTGCAATTGTTTTTGCTTTAATATTAGTTATAATTGTCACTTCTGTAAAATCCTGCCTTAATTAAAAGAAAAATATTAAATGGAAGAATTAAAATTTCTTTTTAGTTACAATCGTTTTAAATTTACTAATGATATTTTCTTCAAAACTATTCAAATGGCAAAAGCGAAAGTCTATTTGGATAGGTTTGAACTAGAAATATTCCCTTATTTCAATTACAGCGGGATATATTACGTTTTACAATCTGTTCCGCACGACAAAGGAGTATTAAATACTGTCGTAAAAGAGATTAATGGACAAATTCAACCTTTTGACCCAATTAATCCACAGTACATTTATATTTCAAATGAAGGAAATGTATTAAAAATATTTGATGGAAATCTTGTTGGAATAATCTTAAAATTTTAGAAATATGAAAAAAATACTTTTTGCAATTGCTTTCGCTTTGCCTACCTTGTTTTTTGCACAAGAAGCAAAAAATGAACAAGAAAAAAAATGTGAAGTTCCCGAGAACTTCAAAGAGCCAATAAAAAATAAGAGGTTAAAGGAATTTGTTTCAATTGACAATGGTGTTGACATTAAAGAAGTGACTATATTACAGGCTCAAAATGGGTTTGGGAGCGGCATCTATATTCTTTGCGTTAAAGGTAAAGAAATGAAGTACAAAAAGGTTGGGACTGTCTTTATGAGAGAGGGAACAAATCCTTTTGAGGGAAGAAAATAAAAATGACAATAGAAAACAAAAAAAAGCAGGACATTTTAGTCTTGCTTTTTCTTTTACGTTAATCTATACAATGACCGTAAACTAACTATCTAACAATTCTTCAATCTTACTATTCATAAGGCTTAACAACATTTTTTTATGTTCTAACAATTTACGTTTTTCAAAATAATAATGGACTCTTTTTGATTCCATTTTGAATTTATCCTTACTCAATTCTGCCCAATACTTGTGAGAGCAATATTTATGAAGTTTGTTTTTCAAATAACTTGAAAATTGCTGATTCTCAATATCATCTACGCACATTAATTTGAAACTTACAAGGCTATATAGTTTTTGATATAAAAAAATGAGGTTATCTCTATCCCTTAAATCACTTAGCATACAAATTCCTTTTCTATTAAAATCTCTTTTATCCATAAATTTAACCTCAACTCTCAAGATATTATCTCCATTACATTGTTGCCTGCCCTTATGATAAATCTTCAATCTATAATTACTTTTTTCAAATTCTTTATAAACTTGTTCAGCATGTGGAGGAGGAATTTTAGATGCAGGACAAAAATTATAAAGAACACATTCATTGAGAATAAAGTGGTCTAAATCAAATGGCACTCTAATATTCAAACCAAATTCCAAACCCTGCGCAAGTTCAATTTTATCAGCAGGAAATTTAATTTGCTCTTCTAAAAAATCAACTGATTTAACAAGAGAAGAATAATTAAAATCATTATAGTTCCCATCAATACCGTGAACAAACTTATTATAAAAGCGATGTAATGAGTTGTGAATATACGCTCTTTGATTAGTGATTTTCAATTCCATGTTTTCAAACCCTTTTTTGTAAGTCTCATACAATACATATTCATTACTAACTTTATCAAATCGTGAGTAACTAATTTTTTCAAGAGAATAATTTTCTTTCATAATTTCAAAGATTTCATTCTTATCGGGAAAATATGCCTTTAGGTAATCTATCATATCTTTAAGAATTAAGATTGAACATATTTTCTACTATCAAACTCTCGATTGACTTCTGTACTAATCATTGATACTGTTTTGTACTTTGTTCCTGAAGTAATCTCTTTGACTAACTCATTCTTCAAAACAAGAAACTTATTGGTAATCTTGCATTTGTAAGCAGGGATTAATCCCAAATTAATCTTTTGAACTATAACTCGTTCATTCATACCTAAAAGTACCGCAACATCTTTGGCTGTTAGAATTTCCTTTGCATTACTTACTTGGTTTGTGACAACTTGTTGTTCTGTATAAACAGAAAAAAGTTCGGTTACCTTTTTCTGTACCATTTCCCCAATTATAGATTCGAGGGCTTTACTTAGGCTGGTTTTCGCCAACATGGTATATTTATCCATGCACACTTTCCATCAAGAACTTAGCGGAAATGGAAATAATAAAAATACTCCCACCTTGAAGTGGGAGCATTAAATTATTGATTACGAGTTAATTATAAAGTTAAATAAATTTCAGTATGATTAATAAACTACGATTTTATCCGAAAAAATAAAAAAAAATAAAAAAATTTTCAAAGGTGGAGTGAAGATTATGCAACAATTATTTTCATAAAATCAAAGGTGCATTTCAACTTCGCTAAAGTTCTAAAATTAGTTGACTTCTTTTTCATCTTAAGTTCTTCTCTTGAAATTTCAGAATCATCTTTTAGAATGAAATAATCAGATAGAATTTTCCAGTGTTGCCCATCAGTACCTTGTACAATCTTTTCTTCTTTCATAATTATGTAAAATGTTGCTAAAGCTGTTACATCCTTAAGCCATATTATTTTAGGCAATTCTCTTCTTTTATTACAAAATAGGTCTTCAATCTGTTCAATGGTCGAAATATCAGAAATAAAGCCATTATCAATAAGTGATTTATGAAAAGAAGTATAAATCTTGGCTCTAGCCTCATTATCATTTAAATTACGAAAATTATTAATTGGAGCGAGTTTGAAAGATTGAACCTCTTTCTTTGAAGGATATACTAAGTTTTTTAAAGCATTAAAATTATCTTTTGATAGGTAATCTACAAAGTTGGAATAAAAGTGTCTAAACGTCTCTAAATACATCTCCTTCACTGTAATACCATACTTAGCAAACACATTTCTTTCTCTTCGTATTGCATCATCTAAGTCGTTGTAATCTGTCAACAGTATTTCTGTAAGTTTATTAATATAAAGATGTTTATTTTTAGACAATATGTATTCATGTCTAAGCAATGTCATAGATTTAACTTTTTCATCTGCTAAAGCTCTGTATAGTAGTTCAAAAAAAGAAATAATCTTTAAATTTCCATTTTCATCCTCAATTCTTATTCGCCCTTCCACCTTATAGTCAAACTGATAATCTTTGACATTAGTAAAATAGTGATAGGCGATAAGATAAAAATAATCTCCTCTGATAAATATATTTCTGAACATATCAAACCTTTCAATTTTTGTTTCATCAAGATTGACCCCCTTTTGTATTAGCTCGTTTCTATTCCCAAAAAAATAGCGAAACTTAGAAAAAGGATAAGTAGCAAAAATGCTCGCATCTGTGTAATCGTCTTGATAATGCTGAAACAGAGATGAAAATATAAAATCATCATCATAACCTGGCACAAAATCTATCATATTCCTAAAATTATGTTATTAATGGTACTTGCCTTTCTTTTATCAACTATTTTAGCATAAATCTCTGTGGTAGTAACATTTTTATGCCCTAACATCTTAGAAATTAGATAAATATCTGCACCTGCTTCTAATTGTGCAACTGCATAAGAAGTTCTAAAATTGTGAAATGTTACACTTTTTTCTATTTCTGCTTTTGCTAACCATTTTCTTAAATTGTCGTTTAGTGAATGATAAGCAATTCTATCAAAAACAAATTCATATCTAAATTTTCTTTCTCCCATTAATTGTAAAGCTTCCTTTGAAATAGGGTGATATTGAAAAGTGGAAGTTTTCTTCATTTGAAAATTAATATAATCTACACCTTCTCGTTCAACTACATCCACCCATTTCAGATTATTAATATCACTATACCGCAGACCTGTAAGAAAAGCGAACATACAATATTTTCGTAATGTTTCATCGGGATAATCTGTTGTAAATAGTACTTTACACTCATCAAATGTCAAAAAGTTTTTCATTACTTCTTCTTCCTCAATCCAATCAATTCGGTCTTTAAAATTTTCAGACAAGTAATTTTCTTTGTAAGCTACTTCTAACACCTGAATAAAGCGTATAAAATAGCTTGCGGCTGTATTTCTCTTTATTTTATGTTTTGTACTCCTCAATTGGTAAGAGTTAAGTAGTTTATTCTTGAATTCCTCAATTAGATTTGAGTTAATATCACTAAACAAAACATTTCCATAATATTTTACAAAATATCCATAACAAGCATTCCAAGCTCCTTTTGACTTTGTTGTTTTTTCAGCTTTTTCTCTAAAATATTCAGTGAAAATCTTTTTTTTATTTTCAGCTAAATCAATTGATTTTAATTCAGCTTCGGAAAATATTTCAGATTTTGTAATCTCTTTAAAACGCTTTGAACGATATAATTCTATTGTTTCAGAAATTTCTTTATTGTGAAGTTTTTGAGCAGATGTAAGAGTCAACTTTTTAGGACTCCCTTTTTTATCTTTTATTATGACTACTCTAGATTGCTTTTTTCCATTAGTGTCGTCGTAATATTGTACTTCACTTTGGAAATCATTGTAAATAAAATAAGACGTCTTTTCATGACGAGTATATTTTCCTGTTTTTCTATTAAATACGGGTGGATAAAAATCTAAATACAAATTACTTTTATTCCCTTTAACCATTTTTTTTCGAACATTCACTTTACTACTCATAGCTAAAAATTTTATTTACCAAATCTTTGGGTACATAAACAAACTTACCCATTGGAATTTTCGGAATATTGTGTCTTTTGCACATATAATAAAACGAACCCGAACTTACATTAAACCTTTCCAAAACATCATTGATTGTATAATAATTATCATCACAGAAGTAAGGCAAAACATAGGCTTTTTCTTGCCAATTTTCTTCTTTCTGTATAAATAACATATCAAAGTCTATTTTTCTAATTCTAACCGATTTAAAGCCTTCTAATTTAGTTAATCTACCGTCTTTTAACATTCGATAAATTGAAGTTCGACTAATATTTAATAGAAGCATTATTTCTTTGATAGAAAGATATTCTTTCTTTTGTATTTCTTCAATATTATAGCCATTTACCTGTGCTTGAAACTCTTTATTACTTCCTTGTATTTTTTCATCACGTTTTCTTTGTTTGTAGAATTTTTTAGCACAGTCATCAGAACAACATTTTGTAGTAGTTTTCTTTGCTACAAATTTATTTCCGCAGAATTGACAAATTTTGTTGACTTCCATAGGTTTTAATTTCGCCTTAAAAATGTTTCAAATTGTTTCCCCATGTTTCTCGCTGTTTCAAAATGTAACATTTTTTAATGATAAAAATACAATTATTATTCCATTTAAAATCAATAGTAACAAAATAGAATCAAATAAAATGTATAAAAATTGTAAATTTCAATTTGAAATAGAAATCAAAAAAAATAAAAAATCCTCTTAAAGTATTATTTAAAAGGATTTTAGTATTATTGTAAATGCAATCTATATACAATCTGAAACACAGTCTATTTACCGATAAAAAACTTAGAAAATATATTCCCTAAGACTTCATCGTTGGTAAATTCCCCAGATATCTCACCAAGGTGTTCAAGAGCAGAGCGAAGTTCATAAGCTAATAATTCGGTGTGTATATTTCCTGAAACAGCATCTTCAACACGCTGTACAGAATCTAAAGATTTTTGTAAAGCTTCATAATGACGCTGATTAGAAATTACGGTATTGCTTTCGTCGGTTTTTAGATTTTCAATGTAATGAATAAGGGCATGCTTTACCGCTTCAATTCCGGTTTGATCTTTGGCAGAAATTCCAATGAATTGTGAGGTATAATCTGGGAAAAGATCATTTTTGATTTGGAAGTCAAATTCATTTTCAAAGTAACCTCCAGATAAATCAATTTTGTTGTGGAGCAGAATAATTTCAAGGTCGTCGCGATAAAACTCTTTTACAAAATCAATAACTTCTTCAGGTGTCGAATCTTGCTCGTCATAGAGGTAAAGTAGGATTTTTGCTGAAGCGATTTTTTCTTTTGCTTTTTTAACGCCTATTTCTTCGATTACGTCTGTGGTTTCTCGAAGTCCTGCCGTGTCAATAAAACGAAAAGCATTTCCTTGAATATGCAAAACTTCTTCAATCGTATCTCTTGTCGTACCCGCAATGTCCGAAACAATGGCACGTTCTTCTTTCAGCAAAGCATTCAAAAGCGTTGATTTTCCCGCATTTGGCTTTCCTATAATGGCAACGTCAACTCCGTTTTTGACTGCATTACCATATTTAAAACTCTCTAATAAATTTTGAATTTTAGATTTTAGATTTTGAATTAAATTCTTGAGAGCAGTTCTGTCTGCGAACTCAACATCTTCTTCTGCAAAGTCAAGTTCTAATTCGATTAAAGAAGTGAAATTGAGTAAATCGCCTCTTAACAAGGAGATCTCTTGTGTAATCCCACCTTTTAATTGATGTAAAGCGACTTTTCTGGAAGCTTCATTTTCGGAAGCGATTAGGTCAGCAATGGATTCAGCTTGGGAAAGGTCAATTCTACCATTCATAAAAGCGCGCATGGTAAACTCTCCCGCTTTTGCCATTCGAGCTCCGTTTTTAATCAGTACCTCTAAAATCTTTTTAGCAATATAAGGCGAACCATGAAATGAAATTTCAACGGAATTTTCAGCGGTAAACGTTCGCGGTGCTTTAAAGACGGAAACCATGACTTCGTCGATGATTTCGTTGTTGGTTGATGGTTGATGGTTGATGGTTTCTAAATTCTGTGTATCATTTTCGACAGATTTATCTCGTGTCTCGTGTCTCATGTCTTGCATCTCACGATCAACAATGTATCCATAATGAACCGTGTGCGATTCAACTTTTTCAAGGTTCTTTCCTTCAAAAATTTTGTTAGTGATTTTAAATGCATCCTCACCCGAAATTCTAATAATTCCGATTGCTCCTACTCCATTCGCTGTTGCTAATGCACAGATTGTGTCTTGATTCATAGGGCAAATTTACGAATTTGAAAAACAATCTTAAACCCGAAAACTTAAGATTATGTTAAGTCGAATTTAAGTTTAACTATTGTTTGGATTTCTCCTCATCTTTGCAAAAGAAAAAGACACGAGTGATAATAAAAAAACACTTGTAAACAAAAAAAACACGATGACTTAGATGTCATAACAACCCTCAAAACTATTGTTCTGAGGGTTTTCTTGTTTTTATAACATCTTCTAAATCTGGATTATAGTTATCCCAAATCATCCACTTCCCTTCCTGCTTTTTGAAGTAATAGGTCTGTTCTCCCTTTTTGTGGTAGGGATGGTGATTGTCTTCTTTTTTAAAGATTAAAGTCCAAAGTTCATCGGTATTGATAATCATCAGATCATCGGTACACGTCTTAAGCTCGTAATTAAAAATTTCAAAATTACTCATGTCTATCAGTAACTCTAATCCTGGAACCATCAATTTGGCAAGGTAAAGTTCAATTCTTTTGAGATAAGGAGAATCTTTAATAATTAAGTCGTCAAAAACATTCAAATTAATATTAGGAGTCTTAGACATCTCCTCAAACTCTCTACGAGCTCCTTCGTAAATTAGTCTTTTCCCCTCTTCGAAATCTTCTGGGTTGGATTGTATTTTCTGAGGTTGTTCTGAACTTTGATGGATGCTAATAAATACATTAAGATTAGTATAATTCAAAAAAATACATATCTTTTCCAAAGTCTTCAAAAATCTCAAATCCGTGAATGCACTTTCCTTCACCTGTCCTTCAAACAAGCGCTTCAATGTGATAGGCGAAATACTGTTTCCCAACGAGAAAAACTCTTCACTTTCGTGAGGTATTTTTTCCGAAAGTTCTTCATTAATAATATCGGACAAAACCTCATAATGATTATTTTTCCATGGGTCAGCGTACTTCAATACAGAATTCTGAACCTTTTCGTGAACGCCAATTTTCTCTTTCAATAATTCAATTACATGTTGCATTTTGCTTCTATTTCTAATCTAAAAAACTCCAACAATCAGTAGCAGAGTTCTACAATGGACTTACCAATTCCAAAAACCAGTCTTTGACCTGACCTTCAAGGTGTTTTCTAATTTTTTCTTCACACTGGCGGTGATAATCATTAAGCCAGTTAATTTCGTCTTTCGACAAAATTTCTTTTACAATAATATCTTTAAAAAACGGACAGAAGGTCAACGTTTCAAATTCATAAAAAGTTCCAAAAGAGGTTGTTTCCACTTCTCTTACTGCAACCAAATTTTCGTGACGGATACCATATTTTCCTTCCACATAAAATCCTGGTTCGTTACTACAAACCATTCCTGGAAGTAATTCCTGAGGATTAAGGTCTTTTCTGATGTTTTGCGGTCCTTCATGAACATTCATAAAACTTCCTACTCCATGTCCCGTTCCGTGGTTATAATCTTTCGCATGAGTCCAAAGAGGTAATCTTGCAATAGCATCTAACTGAACGCCTCTCGTTCCTTTTGGAAATTTAACCATCGACAAACGAATCATGCCTTGTAAAACCAAAGTCGCATCTCGCTTAAATTCATCCGAAACAGCTCCTAAAGCCAGCGTTCTGGTAATATCCGTAGTTCCTTCCAAATATTGACCTCCTGAATCTACCAAAATACTTCCATCGTTGGTCACTTCCTTGCAACCTTCTTCCTTTGCTGAATAATGAACAATGGCACCATTTCCTTTGTAACCGATAATACTTCCGAAGCTTTCTCCTACAAAATTTTCTCCTTCTTCTCGGAAATCTCTCAATGTTTTCCCAATCGAATATTCGGTCATGGTTTCCTTTCCTACATTATGCGTCAACCAATAAAGGAACTTTACCATCGCAACACCATCTCTTTCCATTACTGTACGGAATCCTGCTAACTCAGCTTCATTTTTCTGAGCTTTCATCAGATTTCCTGGTGCTGCAGCTACGGAAATTGTATTACTATCTTTTAAAACATCAAATATCTTTTGGTTGGTCGTAGGTGTCAATAAAACATTTTCTCCCGAAAATTTAGAAATTTCATTAAAAAATTCTTCGTATGGAAGCATCTTAACGTGGGAATCATCCATCGACTTTCTTGCTTCAACGGTCAGTTTTTCCAAATCTGTAAAAAGTTTGGCCTCATTCTTAGAAAGGACAATGTATCCTAAAAAAACAGGATTACAATCCACATCGCTCCCTCTCAAATTAAGCGTCCACGCCACATCATCCAAACTCGAAATAATATGAACAGAAGTCTCTTTCTTTTCCATGATATTGAGAATGCTTCCCAACTTGTCCGTCACACTTTTGCCAGCTCTTTCTAATGGATGAACATAAATTGGGTTTTTAGTAGCATTTTCAATTCGGTTAACCCAAATTCCTTTGAGTAAATCCATATCTACCAACTTTCGATTTTTACCAGAAAGTTTTTCTTCCAAGGCTTCCCAATTGGTATGTGAAGTCGCAATAGCATTAACAGCAACCGTTCCTCCAGCCGGAACTTCAGAAATAATCCAATCAATATAATGAGGTGTTCCTTCTACTCCATCTTTCATCAATACAATTCCAGAACCTTCTAACTCAATGGGTGCTTGTACAAAATATCTACCGTCAGTCCAAAGTGCAGCTTTATCTTGCGTAATCACCACAAATCCAGCCGAACCAGTAAATCCTGAAATCCATGACCTTTCCTGCCATTCCTCTGGAAGGTACTCGCTCATGTGAGGATCTGCCGAAAAAACAATAAATGCTTGCACATTGTTTTCTCTCATTTTGTTTTGCAACGCCGAAATTTTTTCTTTGACTGTCATCGTTTTTTATATTTCCGTAAAGTTATGAATTATCAATATTAAAAAAAACTTTGTAAAAAATCAATTGAAATTTGACATAATTACATTATGAAGCAAGTTTTTATTGAAAAATGATAAATGAAATTTAATTCTAAAGAACTTTAAACTTCACCTTAACACCTTTAAAAGCGTAAAGAAATGAACATTATGTCCTTTCATTTTATTTCTGCCTTTTCAATTCTGTTGTCACGTAACTTGCCACAATTACTTAAGCCAAAACAATCTTTATTCAATTTAAAAATTATTCTAAATTCTTTAAAAAGCTAGTAGAAATTTAACCTTACAAAAAAGATAAATTGCACCCTCCAAAAGCTTTAAGGCCAACAGTCCGAATTCTCTCAAAAAATTCCTAAATTTGTGAACTTGAACAAAAAATAAAATTACAATCATAAAATGTCTTCAAAAATCTATTACACTCTTACAGACGAAGCTCCGATGTTGGCAACACACTCGTTTTTGCCAATCGTGAAAGCTTTCACACATTCTGCAAAAATCCAGATTGAAGTACCGGATATTTCTTTAGCTGGAAGAATTTTGGCTCAGTTTCCAGAATTGCTTTCAGAAGAGCAAAGAGTTCCAGACTACCTTTCTCAGTTGGGAGAATTAGCCAAAAGCCCTGAAGCTAATATTATTAAATTACCTAATATTTCGGCTTCAATTCCTCAATTAGAAGAAGCGATTCTTGAACTTCAAGGAAAAGGTTTCCCAGTTCCAAGCTATCCATCTGAACCTAAAACGGAAGAAGAAAAAGCCATTAAAGCTAAGTATTCTAAAGTATTGGGAAGTGCAGTAAATCCAGTGTTAAGAGAAGGAAATTCTGACAGACGTGCACCTAAATCTGTAAAAGATTACGCAAAAGCCAATCCTCACAGAATGGGAACTTGGGCTTCTGATTCCAAAACTACTGTGGCTCACATGAACGCAGGAGATTTTTATGGAACTGAAACTTCAACAACCTTAGAAAACGCCACTAAATACAGAATCGTTTTCTATGGAAATGATGGTTCTTCAACTGAATTGAAAGGTTTTGCACCATTGTTAGCAGGAGAAGTGATTGATTCTTCTGTAATGAATCTTAATTCCTTGAAAACTTTCGTACAGACTGCAATTGATGAAGCTAAAGAAAAAAATGTATTGCTTTCAGCTCACTTAAAGGCAACGATGATGAAGGTTTCTGACCCAATTATTTTCGGGGCTGTTGTTGAAACTTATTTCAAAGATGTTTTTGAAAAATATAAAGATACTTTCGCTGCTCTTGATATTTCTCCAAACAATGGATTAGCTTCATTATATGAGAAAATTTCAGGGAACGAAAAAGAAGCTGAAATTAAAGCGGACATCGCTAAAGCTATTGAAAACGGACCAAGAATTGCGATGGTAAATTCAGACAACGGAATTACCAATTTCCACGTACCAAGTGATGTGATTGTGGATGCTTCAATGGCTGCTTTGGTAAGAGGCGGAGGAAAAATGTGGAACACTGAAGGTAAAGAAGAAGATACTGTTGCTATTATTCCAGACCGTTCTTACGCGGGATTCTATGACGCGATTGTTCAGGACATGAAACAAAACGGTGCTATTGACCCAACGACTTTTGGTTCGGTTCCTAATGTTGGATTAATGGCTCAAAAGGCTGAAGAATATGGTTCTCATGATAAGACTTTCCAAGTAAACGCTGACGGTGTTGTAAAAGTTGAAGACGAAAACGGAAACACATTATTAGAGCAAAAAGTTGAAAAAGACGATATTTTCAGAATGTGTCAGACCAAAGATGCTCCAATTCAAGATTGGGTAAAATTGGCTGTTAATCGTTCAAGATTATCTAATACGCCAGCTATTTTCTGGTTAGATAAAGGAAGAGCTCACGATAGAGAAATCATCAAAAAAGTAGAGAAATATTTAGCTGACCACGACACAACAGGTTTGGATATCCGAATTATGGATGTGAAAGATGCGATGCTTGAAACTTTGAAACGCGCAAGAGAAGGAAAAGATACGATTTCTGTTTCTGGAAACGTATTGAGAGATTATTTAACAGATATGTTCCCTATTTTGGAATTGGGTACTTCTGCTAAAATGCTTTCTGTAGTTCCATTGATGAATGGTGGTGGTCTTTTTGAAACTGGAGCTGGAGGTTCTGCGCCAAAACACATCGAACAATTTATCCAAGAAGGTTATCTTCGTTGGGATTCTTTAGGTGAATTTTTAGCGTTACAAGCAAGTTTGGAGCATTTGGCTCAGACTCAAAATAATGTTAAAGCTCAAATTTTAGCGGATACTTTGGACCAAGCGAATGCGAAATTCTTGGCTACCGATAAATCTCCTGCAAGAAAAGTTGGAGGAATCGACAACCGTGGTTCTCATTTCTATTTAGCAATGTACTGGGCTGAAGCTTTGGCTAACCAAACAAAAGATGCTGAAATTGCTTCACACTTTCAGCCAGTTGCTAAAGCAATGCAAGAAAACGAAGCAAAAATCAATGAAGAGTTAATCGGAGCGCAAGGTAAACCTCAAGATATTGGCGGTTACTATAGAGCTGACGAAAACAAAACTTACGCTGCAATGAGACCAAGTGCAACTTTGGACTCCATTGTTAACGGGATATAAAAATTCCCCTCCTTTGGAGGGGTGGATTCAAAAATTCTAAAATTTTTGAAGACGGGGTGGTTAACAAAAATCACTCTTCACCATAAATAACCCCGCCCTTTCAAATTGAAAGGGCGGGGTTTTAATATAAAAATATCTCAAAAAGAATTATTGCTGAACGCTATCAATAAAACCAATAATAAAACCTACAGCAAAAGCAAATAACATTAATATCAGTATCACAACCAAAATAAAAAATATATTATAAATCACAATCCCAACTTTACCAAAAGTTTTAGAAAAATAATTTCTGATTCTAACCAAATAAATATTTTCTTTTTTAGGTTTAAAAAGATGTCCATTATCAACCAATTTCTCGTCACTCATTTCATTTATAACCATATAAATATCATTGATATATCTGCCATAGAAAAAATTGAACATAATTTTCCCTAAATAGAAGAAAGTAAAAATCTCTAATAAAAGTATAACTAAAAAGACTACGAACAATTTTGCCCCACTATATATTTGATAAGCAGGCATGAACTCAAAAATTAAAATTGTCCCGCAAACCAAAAAAGGAACATACGCTATATAATATGAAACATAATATTGCTGATTAAGCTGAAGTTGATAATACAGATCTTTTAGTGAATCTTTTGTGTTTAAGCCCAAATTTTGCATTTCCTTGTATAACAAAAAGAATTTTGAGAAATAAAATCTTGTAACTGCACACATTGCTACTAGCAACATAAGATAATATAACCTAAGCCTTTGATCTTCTATTAAAAAATTTGCTGCAATATAAAAAACCATAGCAATTGTAGTACTCCAAAACTCAATCCTCATACTTCGACGAATCTTCTCCAAAGGATTATGAAGCTGTTTTTGTTTCTCTGTAGAAACCTCCGGCAAATCCTTCACCTCCTCCTCTTTCCATGTATTTTTTAAATTTTCTAAATCCATTTTTATTGAATTTTAAATTATAAATTATAAATTATTCTCTTACACTACCCCGTCTTTCGAACAGGTTCGAAATCCACCCCTTCAAAGAAGGGGAATTTAGCGCCTCATTAACTGTTTCAGTTTTTCTTTCGCACGATTGAGCTTTACCCTTACGTTGACTTCAGAAAGCCCCATTTGCTCGGCAATTTCACGACCAGAAAAATCCTCCAAATAGTAAAAGATCAAAGCCTTATCAATCTCGTTAAGCTGGTGTATTGCATTGTACATTTTCTGAAGTTGCTCTTCCTTTTCGAAGTCGTACTCGTTGTTTTCAACTTTCAGATTCTGCACTTCCGAATTCTGAATAAAACTTTTTCTCTTTTCAGATTTTAGGAAGGTAATCGCCGTGTTCAATGCAATTCGGTACAACCAAGTCGAAAACTCACTTCTGCCTTCGAATTTTGGAAATGCTCTCCAAGCCTGATAGGTAATTTCCTGAAAAAGATCTTTCTGGTCGTCATAATTGTCCATATACATCTTGGAAATTTTGAAAACCACACCTTTGTGCTTTTCTATTTTTTCCGTGAAATCTTTTTCTAATGACGCCATTTTTTTTTGAGATTCTATACAGTAAGTAACGAACAAGAAAATTTGTTACAAAAAAACTTTGGGTTTCGTGTTGATGGTTTCGAGTTATAAACAGAAAAACTTGGTAACTCGCTACATTTTGGTTGAAATCTTGGTTATCTTAGAGAGAGAGTTGCGCCTTCACCCAATCTTTCTTTTGGCGTGAAACTGGAACTTCGAATCCATCCTCTAAACACAGAAAATCTCCTTGCTTTTTGATGAAACTTCGGATATAATTTTTGTTAATCAAATGAGATTGATGACACCTTAAAAAATCGTAATTCTCCAACATCTCTTGATACTCGTACAATGGAGTACTCGAAAGGATCTCTTCCCCGTTCTTAATATAAATAAAAGTGTAAGCGTTCTTGCTTTCGCACCTAATGATATCACTCACTGGTACAAATCTAATTTCCTTCAAAGATGAAATGGCAATTTTGTGCTTGCTTTTATCATTTTCGTACTTGAAGTACTCCAATAAATTTTCAACTGATTTGTTCTGTTTCTTTTCATTAATCCTTACTATTGCTTTGTCAATCGCCAGTCTCAAATCATTGATATCAATTGGTTTTAAGATATAATCTAACGCCGAAAACTTGATGGCATCGATGCCGTACTCTGTAAAAGCAGTAACAAAAATCACTTCGAAATCTTTGTCTTGAATCATTTTTAGAAATTGGAATCCATTTTTATTCGGCATCTCAATATCAAGAAAAATAAGATCTGGCTGATGTTTCATAAATGTAATCAAAGCCTCATCCGCAGAATTTGCGGTATCTGCAACCAGAACTTTATCGGAGAAATATTTCTTTAATATTTGATCCAGATTCTTGATGCCGTTAATCTCATCATCAACTAAAATGGCCTTTATCATATTTTCATTAAATTTTTATACCTCAAAGTAACTTTGGTACCCTTTTCTGTCCTCCCAAAAGATAAATTAATCTTTACAGATGGAGATACATCGTTATATAAATTTATTTTTTGTTCGGTAAGTTGTATTCCCACTCCTTGATGCTTTTTAGTAGGATCAAATCCTGCTCCATTGTCGCTGATTTCGTAAACTAAATCATCATGTTCTTTATCAATTTTAATTTGAAGCATTCCCTTTTCTCCAAGTATCGATATTCCGTGTTTGATGGCGTTTTCAATAATCGGTTGTGCTAACAATGGGACTACTTCAATATTTTCTGTCTCTAAGTTTTTTGCAACATCAAAAGTACAATCAAACGGAAATCTGAGGTTTTCTAAGGAAATATAATTCTTCAAAGTATCTATATCTTGACTTAAACTTATCGTCTCTTTTTGACTGAAATCCAAAATATTTCTCATCAATTTAGCAAAATTACTAATGTAATTGTTAGTTTTTTCTATTTCATTATTATTGACCAACCCCTGAATTGAATTGAGTGAATTAAAGACAAAGTGCGGATTAAGTTGTGAAGAAAGTGATTGCAACTTGAGCTTTTGCCATTTCATTTTTTTCTTATTCTTTCGATTTCTTAGGAGTAATCCAAAGATGATGACGGAGATTAGTAAAAGCAAGAGACCTCCAATTTGAACCCAAAGTTTCTGATACCAATATTTATCGGTGTAATAATTAAATTTTATGAATTTTTCTTTACCAGTATATCTTACTTGCAACTGATAATCATTGCCTTTCTTGAAATCCTTCACAATGATGTAGTCATCTGCTAAATTCCATTTTACATTGGATTTTTTACCATTGGTAATGAGTCGATACTCCAACATGTTTTTTGAGCTCACCCCTTTTTTTCGTCTAAAAAAGATTGCGAATTTGGTATTCTCGTCTACACGTTCGGGTCTTTGATCCAAGCTTAGAAATTTGGTACCTGGCCAATCATTATAAAAGTTGGGATTATTGAGGTTGCGCTGCTTCGAAGTATCTCTCAAAAAATTTTCTAAAGATGGATTGTTATAATCATGTACTTGACTGGTGACAAAAGGAACAATATCTGGATTCTTTTTTTTGAAAACATACGTAATGGTCTCATTCGTGTTTTTTTTTCTTAATAAGAATTTCAAAACATCCCCATTCTGCAGTTTAGTTCTAAATAATTCATACATACTGTTATTAGCTTTTGGTACACCTTTTCCAATAGGAATATAAGTCTCCATCTTTCTGTCCTTTGATGTAATGGCACACCAAGCTTCGATAATTTGGCCGTTATTTATTACTTGAAACTCTAAATCTTCAATTTTTGTAGGTGTTGATTTCAAGTCATAATAATCTGCCCCAATTACTGAATAGCCGTTAAGCGTTTTGTCAAACGATTTGATCGTAAAATCCTCACCATAGACCTCTATGAGAATTTCTTTGTTGATGTCTTTAATTTCTGGTGTGCTATTAACATTATCCCAAATTCTACTGAAGTAATTATTGGAAAATACCAATGCATTTCCTTTATAAACAATTAAGTATTCGTTGTTTTGAGCGGAAATAAAGAGTGGTGTAATTAATATAAACAGAACCAAAAAAATCTTTTTCATTGTGTGTAGTTTTAATATGAAGCAAATTTATGATAGTACCGTTTTTTAATATTTAGCTTTTTGAATTTGGTATATTTCATCTTGAATACGCCAATAATAAGACGGGAAATCAAATAAAAGGAGTTTTAAAACAAAAAAACCGTTTCACAAAAATAGTTTGCACAACGGTTTATATTTAAAAGTACAATTTTATCAACTCCCTAATTTCTTCCTCTAACATCCATCTTCCATCATCCTTCTAATTCCTAATGCTTCACCACTTCTTTCACGATTCCGCCTTGAGGTTCACGAACGGTTTGAGTAAAGATGAATGCTTTCGGGTCGATAGATCTCACAATATTTTGAAGTTTTCTCACTTCGAGTCTGGTTACAATTGTAAAAATAATATCAACATCCGCACTTTGTTCAAAAGACTCCTTCATAAATCCTCTTTCGCCTTTGTAGACAGTAATCCCACGATTAAGAGTTAAAACCAAAGCTTTTTTAATTTCTTCACTGTTTCCTGAAACGATGGTTACACCAGTATATGCTTCAATTCCTTCAATCACATATTTGGTAATTTGACTTGCAATGAGATATGTAAGAATGGCATACAGCGCGGTTTCTACCTTTATAAATGCTGCAATAATGAAAATTATCATGTTCATCCCAAGAATAATTTCGGTGATGCTGAAACTGCTTTTCTTGAACGTCATCAAAGCTAAAACCTCCATTCCATCAAAGGTTCCACCTCCTCTCATACACAAACCAATCCCAATTCCAAGAAAAAAACCACCAAAAACTGCCACCAAAAGTTTGTCATGTGTAAGCTCAGGAAATGGAATAAAGTGCAAAACAATTGCGATTAAAAGGATCGTAATACTACTTCGGATGGCAAAATGCTTCCCGATTTTAAAATAAGCTAACACTAAAAAAGGAATATTAAGTAGGATAAGCAAAATTCCCAAATTCCAATGTTTGACTTCATGAAGCAACAAGGAAATACCGGTAACACCACCATCAAAAAAATGGTTAGGAACAAGAAAACTTTTCAGCGCAAAACTGGCTGAAAGCACACCAAGAACTAAGAAAATAATATCTGAAAATGTAAAAAGTGGTCCGTGCGACTTAGTAGAATTCTGCATTTTAGTTTTTTAATTTTGATTTAATGATATTTAAATTTTCTTGCTTCTTTTGGTTTCTTTTGTCAATCGTAGTTTTGGTAAAGAAGTGGTGACTCTCTAAGAATTTCTCTTGCAACAAGTTCCAATCTCTTTCAGAATTTACGATTCCAAAAACCGAAAGTTCTTCAAAAAGCTTATCCCCAATGGTGAAAAAGTCGTCTCTTCCCAAATAATCCAAATCGGCATCTGCCAAAATTTCTTCCAAATGATTGTGAGGCGTTTGTGGAATTTTAGTCGCCATAATCATTCCTTTTATCTTGTCAATCTGCTCTTGACTGTAACCATAATCCGGAAGATATTTTTGGGCGATTTCGCATGACTTTTCTTCGTGATCTTTTGCACCAAACAAAAATCCGGTATCGTGAAAAAGCGCTGCGGTTTTCAGCAAGACAATATTTTCCTTGTCAACATTTTCAGAAATAGCAATCTCCTCCACTGCTTTTATGACATCCTTTACATGCAAAACACTGTGATACGAAAGATGTTCAGGAAGTTTCTCTTTGAGCTTTCTGATAACGACGGTTTTTATTTTAGAATATTCCATATGAAATCTAAATTATGAAATTTGATATATAAATTTTGGCTAAAGCCAATCACTTTGTAAATTCCTAAAACGGGCTAAAGCCCTTTTCTATTGATAAATATATTAATTCTTATAATTAATCTGCATAACCTAAAGGATTAATAAATTTTGTCTCCCGCAGATTTTACAAATCAATTCTTGCACATTCTACTAATAAATACATCCAATACCTGTTGTGCATTTAAAAACATTTCGTCAATTCGAGTAGATTTTTGCAAAAAATCGTATCGAGAAGAAACACAATTTTGATTAAAATCTTGTTTTCGATACTTTTTCCCATGGAAAAAACTCAAACTGACGATTTTTTAAATCAAAATTTCAACAAATGCACAACAGTATCTAATATGTTTTTATAATAAATCTGTGTTATCTGCGGGATTTATTTAACACAAAAAACATTTCCATTTCTCCTTTCCCTTTGGCATTGACTTTTCCACGCGGTTCTACTTCGAATTGGTCTTTAATCAATTGATAGGTATTCTCGGAAATATTGACTTTCCCCGCAACACCGCTTTGTTCCATTCTTGCCGCTGTGTTCACGGTGTCTCCCCAAATATCATAGGCAAACTTTTTCACCCCAACAATTCCTGCAATTAACGAACCCGAATTTACACCAATTCTGATGTCTAATGTATTTGGATTCTCTTTTTTTCTGTTTTCGATAAAGTCAATAATCTCCAAAGCTGCGGAAACGGTTTGATGGGCGTGGTCTTTACTTTCGTGTGGCAATCCGCAGACAGCCAAATAAGCATCTCCAATGGTTTTAATTTTTTCCAAACCATGCTTCTCCATAATCATATCGAAAGCGGTAAAACAATCATTGAGTTCACTCAGCATTTTCTCCGCTCCCAGTTTTTCCGAATTTTGGGTAAAATTTACAAAATCTGTAAATAATACGCTCACTTCATCATAATTTTTGGCTTCGGAACTTCCTTTTTCTTTGAGTTCTTCGGCGACTTCCTGAGGTAAAATATTGAGCAATAGATCTTCTGTTTTCTGTTTTTCTATTTGGAGTTCTTGGGTACGTTCATCGACTTGCTTTTCGAGAACTTCGTTTTGGTTTTCAAGGATTTGTTGTTTTTCGGAGGATAACCTCTCAACTTCTTCTATTTGTAGATGAAGATTCCTATTGTTATTGGCGGTTCGATATGCCAAAAATGTAGAAAGCGTAAACGGAATACTAAAAATAAACAATACAAAAAGTAGGAAAACTGCCATTTCACCGAGACTATCATTCGGATTTATAATCAGATTACCTTTGTTAATAATTAAATATATAATAAAGCCCAATAAAACCAGAAAGAAAAACAAAAGTCCAGTCCCAATAATTCCAGAACCTGGCGTTCTTCTTATAATAGCACGAATGATTAGAAATAATGCTTCGATACTTGCGATAATAAACATAAAAACAACAATAGCTCTCAGCAACTCATAACTTTGATCCGCAATGCAAAACGAAAGTAAGACGCATAAGATTATTGCTAATAGAAGATTAACCTTCCATCTTACTTTTCCGAACAAAGAATTTAGCATAATACTAAGAAAAAAAACAGCGATTGCACCTCCAAGAAAACTGATGACTCCAAGCGTATTCACTCTTTCTACTTTTGCAGAAGAAAATGATAAATACCAAGCAAATACAAACAACGACATCCCAAAACTGAATATCGAAAAATATAAATTGGAATATTCTTTACGATAAAAAAAGTAAGAAAATAAATGAATCAAGAAAAGAGTGAAAAATATGGCGGCAGTCCCAAAAATTAGAAGACTTCTAAGAAGATTTTGATACAAAAAAGTTGAAAAATAGGAATCTGCAGATGTAATAATGACATTAAAACCGTCAGTAAGACTGCTTTCCGGAGGTTCTACATTTTCGTATCGGATTGCTAAAGTATGATTTCCTACATTTCCACTATTAATGACCAAAGGTGAAATGGGATCTACATACCCTTTCTTACCTTCTTTTTGAAAACTGCCATAAGTTTCCATTAATTTACCATCCCAAAAGACTTGCATGGCTCCGCCGCTGCTAATCTCAAAAAAAACAGGTTTATTTTCAACAGATTTATCAATACAGATATTAGTTCTAAACCACATTAGATTCGAGGGCTGGTTTTTCTTTAACTGCGCTTTATCTCTAAAAGATTTAATAGTTGTACTTTTCCATTGAGAATCATCAAAATCTTTCTGAGCCCATACTTTATTGTCACCAATCTTAAACTTCCAAGGTTCAGAAAGGTTAATTATTTGATTAAACTTAAAAAGACTATCTGTAATAATCACTCGGCAAGAATCATTTGCACCCTTCTGCCCAAAAGACAACATAGAAAAAAGCATAATGAGAAACAGAAAAAATCTTCGCTTCATTTTATAAAATTTCATTTGTACTTAATTCTTAGCTTTTTTAACAAAATACATTTCCATTTCGCCTTTTCCTTTGGCGTTGACTTTTCCACGAGGCTCTACCTCGAATTGGTCTTTAATCAATTGATAAGTATTCTCGGAAATATTGACTTTTCCAGCAGCACCGCTTTGTTCCATTCTCGCCGCGGTGTTCACCGTATCTCCCCAAATATCGTAGGCAAACTTTTTAACCCCAACAATTCCCGCAATTAACGACCCCGAATTAACTCCGATTCTGATGTCTAAAGTATTGGAATTCTCTTTTTTCCTATTTTCAATAAATTCAATAATATCCAAAGTTGCTAAAACCGTTTGATTAGCATGATTTTTGGTCTCATGAGGCAAACCACAAACCGCCATATAAGCATCTCCAATCGTCTTAATTTTCTCCAAACCACGTTTTTCCATAATCATATCAAACGCGGTGAAACAATCATTGAGTTCTTCCAACATTTTCTCGGCTCCCAATTTTTCAGAATTCTGGGTAAAATTCACAAAATCCGTAAACAAAACACTTACTTCATCATAATTTTTGGCTTCCGAGCTACCTTTTTCTTTCAGTTCCTCTGCAACTTCTTGAGGGAGAATATTGAGCAGTAAATCTTCAGTTTTTTGTTTTTCAATTTGAAGTTCTTGTGTTCTTTCATTCACTTGCTTTTCAAGAATGTCATTTTGATTTTCTAGGATTTGTTGTTTTTCCTTTTCTTGTTGAAGGTTGACTTCCGAAAGGCGATTAACTTCGTCTAACTGTTTTTTTAATTTAATATTGGTGGAAGCAAATTGCCAGGCCAAATACGCCGAAATGGAAACAGGAAAGCTAACAAGTACAAAAACTGCAACATAACCAAAAAAGTCACTATTCGCTATTTTTGAAAAATCAATTAAACCAATTGCACCCAAAATTCTTAAAACAATTGATATCAAAATAAAGACAAAGAGAAATAGAACACCTCCTCCTACAATAAACGCTGACTTTTCTCGACGAATCATTGCTCTGATAATCAGATAAAAGGATTCAAAAGCCACAAACATCAAGTAAAGTAATGCAAAACTCGTTGCAAATGGCACACTAATCTGATAGAGGATTATTAATACTATCGGAATCGAAAATAGTATCCAAAACCTAATTTTACTCCTTCCAAACAAAGTATTAACAAATCCCGTTAAAGAAAATCCTAAAACAAGCATAGAAAGGAAAGATAAAAAGATATTGAACTTTAAATCCTCCGTCTCCTTCATATCGTAAAACAAGAGTACAGATAAGCTTATTGCAGCTATCGATAAATTATAAAGAGAAAAATACAGATTGTAAATAGCCTTTCTGTAAAATAGAAATAATAACAAATGAACAAATCCTAAAGCGGCAAATATCCCGCAGATTAGCATCGTGTAAAAATTGAAATTCTGAATTTCTTCGAAAGTATCTCTCAGATCTTCATCAGCGCTACTGAAACTAATCCTTGGGGCTTCTGATCTAAAATTGACAATTTTCATTCCATCATTATTCGACGATAGATATCGAACCGCCATCACATTGACATCCGTATTTTTGAAGCTAATTACCAAAGGCACCAAATCTCTAACCCAAAATTCAGAATCTTTTCCCTTAGAAATTTTCCCCAATTTTTTAAGCAATTTCCCATTGAGATAAATCTCGGAAGCACCAACTTGTGCGATCTTGACAGTTAAGGGCCTGCCAATCATTGCAGAATCAACTTTGAAATAATACCTTAACCATACAACTTTATTTCTATTTTTGACATCTAATTGGCTAATATTGATAGTTTTCCACCCCGAATCATCATAATTTGGAGATGCAAATTTAGGCTGATCCTCGAAAGAATACTTCCAAATGCTATCGAATTTCAATCCAGAAGCCACACTGTCACCTACAAGAGTTTTTGGATTTTCTCTCGAAGTCTGTGCCCAAGAAAAAGTCTGAAAACCAACAAACATAAAAACCAAAATAATTTTTACGAATGCAGAGATTACTCCTTCGTCGGAATGACAGCGTTTGTCATTCTGAATGAAGCGAAGCGGAGTGAAGAATCTCTTATAAATATTTAAGATTCCTCCTTCGTCGGAATGACATCGCTTGTCATGTTGAGCGAAGCACAGCGAAGTCGAAACATCTATTTCGTCTGTTGAGATTCCTCCTTCGTCGGAATGACGAATGTTGAAAATTTTAAATATTGGATTCAAAACACAATTAATTAGGATTAACAAAATACATATCCAAGGCACCTTTACCTTTGGTTTCAATTTTTCCACGGTATTCGCAGTTGAAATCTCCACTGATCATATTGTAAGTCGTGCCGGAAATGTTTAGTTTTCCATTCTCGGAGTTTTGTTCCATTCTTGCAGCGGTATTGACGGTATCTCCCCAAATATCATAGGCAAATTTCTTCACCCCAACAATTCCGGCAATCACTGGCCCTGAATGTATCCCAACTCTAATATCCAAAGCATTAGGATTGGACTGTCTTCTTTCGTTGATAAATTTAATAATTTCTAAACCAGCATTGACGGCGTTCTGCGCATGTTGAGGCGTCGAAACTGGCAATCCACTTACGGCAAGATAAGCATCTCCAATGGTCTTGATTTTCTCCAGACCGTATTTGTCCATAATTCTATCGAACTCAGTGAAACAGATATTCAATTCGTTAAGCACCTCCTGAACTCCCAATCTTTCAGACGTAGATGTAAAGCTCACAAAATCCGTAAACAAGACCGATACTTCATCATAATGTTTTGCCTGCGTTTCACCCTTAGCTTTAAGCTCTTCCGCAACTTCGTGAGGCAAAATATTGAGCAACAAATCATCTGATTTCTGCTTTTCTTCGGCAATTCTTTGGTTGTCTTTTCGCTTCTGGAAATAAGAAAATCCTGCAAATCCTAATAATAAAAGAGATAAACCTGCACCAACTGCCCAAACATTTTTCTGCAGTTTAGAGCTTTCTATTTCCGCTTTTGCAACGGCATCTTTTTTCTCTTGATTGATTTTTGCAATTTGTCGTTCTTGTTCGTACTTTTGGTTAAGCGCCTTTTGTTGTTGTTCGTAGGTTAATTGGATTTCGCGACGCTTAAGATCTTCTTCTAAAGCCAATCTTTTCTTCTCTTCTTCGGTTTTGGCAGCAGCTTGCTTTTTCTCGTATTCAAAACGAAGTGCCTTGAGCTCCATTTCTTTTTGAAGTTCGAGCCTTTTGGATTCTTCTTGAAGTTTCACGCGGATTCTTTCTTGGTTGACTTCGTAGTCGGATTGAGCGTCAGAAAGTTTTCGCATATTGTCCAATCCGTAGATTTTTTCGTTACCTTCAACATACTTTTTATAGTAAAACAAAGCTTCTTTGTAGTTTCCTAATTGCTCATGAACTTTGTATAAATTCTCATTGTTTTGAACAATTGATTGTTCAATAATCACAGAAGAACCATTTTTTAAATACTCTTGTTGATTGTTCAATTTAGCAAGTAAATTTTCTAAATCAGTCTTGCGAGTAGAATTTTCAGAAGAACTTTGTTCCAAAGTAAGCAGTTTATCAACTTGAATATCAATATATGCAGACTCATATAAAAACTTTGTTGATTGCAAATCTTGTTCAGGAGCTAATTCAATTGCTTTTTGAATATAGCTTTCTGCCAAATCATAGTTCCTCTCATCTTTATATATTTTAGAATAACCAAGATAAACTACACCTAAACTTTGCGGATTTTTTTCTTTAAAAAACTGGTATGCTTTGTCTAAATAATATTTAGCAGAATCACTTTTTTTTGCTTCAGCATAATTTAAACCTAATAATGAATAATTTGTATTAATAAAATTCAGATCGCTTTTTGCAGTCAATGAATTACTTTTCTTATAAAAATAATTTGCTCTGTCATAATCCTTTGTTGTAGAATAAAAACTTGCAACACCTAAATGAGCCTCATTTAACTTCTCAGGATAATTTTTTTTAACAAAGTCCAAATATGTATTCGTTAATTCATAGGCATCTCCAAATTTATTTTGAAGATAGTTATTAGCAAATAATCCTCTGTAAGCAAACATAACGAAGTGCTTATTCACGCTTTTCCCTTCCTTGTAATACTGTATATTTTTTCTAAAGTACTTTGACGCTTCTTCATTATTTTTAAGAGCGTAAAGATTGTACACTCCATACATATGATTAACTAAAGCCTTATTAGTATAATCCTTTGAATTTTCAAGGATTTTGTCACCTTCTTTAAGATAATTTAGCATAGAACTAAAATCCCCTTTTAACATATACAATTCTGCAACCATAAGAGAAGTTTGCCCTGAAGCTTCTTTATCTCCATTCTTTTTTTGATAGTATAGAACATTTTTAGAATAAACCATTGCACTATCAATCTTTTGAGCAGGAACATATGCTAAATATAATTTCATTGAAGCAACAATTTTATCTTTATCAGTCTTAGCGGTACTAAGCTGCTCCTTCAAATCCAAAATTTCTTTGGATTCCTGCGCATAAGAAATAGAAATAAAACTTAAAAATATAAGAATAGCGTAACGCTTTATAATCGTGTCCAAGGTGTTTTTTTTATGGGAACAAATATAAAAAAATAACCTGAGACTGATGGCGAAAGCCTGTCTAAATGAAGCGAATTAATAAATTTGTAACTTACATTCCCGCAATCAAAGTCATCTGATAATTAATACAGTGAATCATTAATAAGATAAAATCCGGTTCGAATTCAGCGAAATCTTCAATTTGGATTTCGTAGTTGGAGTTCAGTTTTTTCCAATCAAAAGAGGATTTGATACCCAAAACTCTTCGGTCGAGTCCGTCCTTCAGGACAAGTTCCATCCCAGACCAACCTTTCCATGCCAGGAAATACCTTAATCCTGAAATTTCCTCTATTGCAAAGCCTGTCCAAGTCGTTTTGACTCTTCTTTTTTTTAATTTGTTTTCGTCATATTGCACCAAATCAGTCAACCAAAAACCTTCCATTTTGACTACTGATTCGTCGTAAAGAGTGCTGATTTTCGCATCGAAGGAAAACCATTTTTCGTATTGGAGACTTCCTAAATTCCGTTGATTTTCATCTTGTAGCTTGAATTCGCTAAGACCTTGCGAAATGACGTGGTATGTTTTCATAATAAAAGCAATAAGCAAAAATACAAAAAAACGGACTCCAAATGGAGTCCGAAAAAAAAACACAAATGATTAAGATTAGTCGATCTTAATGTATATCGAATCGATCAGCATTCATGACTTTCGTCCAAACCTTCACGAAATCTTTTACAAATTTTTCTTTATTATCGTCTTGAGCATAAACTTCAGCGTAAGCTCTTAAAATAGAATTAGATCCGAAAACCAAATCTACTCTGGTTGCTGTCCATTTGGTTTCTCCAGATTTTCTGTCAACAATGTGGTACAAATTCTCTCCTGCTGGATTCCATTTGTAATTCATATCCGTTAAATTCACGAAGAAATCATTGGTCAACGCACCTTCTTTATCAGTGAAAACACCATGTTTAGCTCCACCAAAATTGGTTCCTAAAACTCTCATTCCACCGATTAAAACGGTCATTTCCGGAGCTGTTAATCCTAATAATTGCGCTTTATCTAAAAGCATTTCTTCTGGAGAAACCACATAATTTTTCTTTTGCCAGTTTCTAAATCCATCGTGAAGTGGTTCTAACTCTTGGAAAGATTCAGCATCGGTCATTTCTTGTGTGGCATCTCCTCTTCCTGCAGTGAAAGGAACTTTAACATCAAATCCTGCTTCTTTTGCTGCTTGTTCAACTGCGGCACTTCCTCCCAAAACAATAAGATCTGCAATACTAACTTTTTTATCTAATTGAGATTGAATAGTTTCTAAAACACTCAACACTTTATTTAATCGTGTTGGTTCGTTTCCTTCCCAAATTTTCATTGGTTCAAGACGGATTCTTGCACCATTTGCTCCACCTCTGTAATCTGAACTTCTAAACGTTCTTGCACTATCCCAAGCTGTTTTAATTAACTCAGTCTTAGTTAATCCTGAATTTAAAATTCCAGATTTTAAATCTTCAATTTCTTCTTCAGATAAAGTATAATCTACTGCAGGAATTGGGTCTTGCCAAATTAAATCTTCAGTAGGAACATCAGCTCCTAAATATCTTGATTTTGGACCTAAATCACGGTGTGTTAACTTGAACCAAGCTCTTGCAAACGTATCCGTAAAATATTCGAAATCATTATAGAATTTTTCAGAAATTTTTCTGTACTCAGGGTCTATTTTCAAGGCCATATCGGCATCGGTCATCATAGGATTTCTTCTAACCGAAGGATTGTGAGCATCAATAGGCTTTTTCTCCTCTGGTAAATTAACAGGTTCCCATTGTTGAGCTCCAGCTGGACTTTTAGTCAATTCCCAATCATAGTTTAATAACAAATCCAAAAATCCGTTATCCCAAACCGTTGGATTGGTCGTCCATGCACCTTCTAAACCTGAAGTCACCGCATTTGCTCCACCACCTTTTGGATTAACCCAACCAAAACCTTGCTCGTTAATCGGCGCCGCTTCTGGTTCTTTACCCAACGTCGAAGCATCTCCATTTCCGTGGGCTTTTCCAACCGTGTGTCCACCAATTGTTAAAGCAACAGTTTCTTCAT
The DNA here is from genome assembly GCF_058117085.1 of Chryseobacterium sp. CG10_8. Taxonomy (NCBI): domain Bacteria; kingdom Pseudomonadati; phylum Bacteroidota; class Flavobacteriia; order Flavobacteriales; family Weeksellaceae; genus Chryseobacterium; species Chryseobacterium sp. CG10_8. The sequence goes on from NZ_JBYVEB010000022.1 coordinate 32,813, forward strand.
CATTCATCGCCATTCTCTTGAAAGTCGTTCTCATATCTTGAGCCGTTTTCAAAGGGTCAGGATTTCCGTCAACACCTTCAGGATTTACATAAATCAATCCCATCATTACCGCTGCCAAAGGATTTTCTAAATCTCTTTCACCAGAATAACGACTTCCTTCACTTCCTGTAGGAGCTAACCATTCTTTTTCGCTTCCCCAATAAATATCATTTTCTGGATGCCAAATATCTTCTCGACCACCTGCAAAACCAAACGTCTTTAGTCCCATAGATTCGTAAGCCATATTTCCAGCTAAAATCATTAAATCGGCCCAAGATATTTTGTTCCCATATTTCTTTTTGATTGGCCAAAGCAAATGTCTCGCCTTATCTAAATTTCCATTATCTGGCCAAGAATTTAATGGTGCAAAACGTAAATTTCCTGTTCCTGCACCTCCTCTTCCATCGGCTGTTCTATACGTTCCCGCTGAATGCCATGCCATGCGAATCATCAAACCACCGTAATGTCCCCAATCTGCAGGCCACCAATCTTGGCTGTCAGTCATTAGATTCTTCAAATCAGTTTTTACAGCTTCCAAATCCAATTTTTTGAATTCTTCAGCATAATTGAAATCTTTATCTAAAGGATTGGTTTTAGTATCATGTTGACTAAGAATATCCAATTTCAAAGCTTTTGGCCACCATTCCATCACCGAATCATTGACTTCAGTGTTGGCTCCGTGCATTACGGGACATTTTCCAGATGATGCAGAGTGAGAACCACCTCCATTATGATCTTCTGAATGTTGATTGTGATGTGGAAAAGGACACTTTCCTTGTTCTGAGATATTCATAACATTTTTATTTTTAAATATTTACAACCCAAAGATATCCATTTACCAACTCATGACCTCAAAAAAATGATTCAATAAAAAAATAACAATCATAGATTTTACCAATTAATAAAATAATTGTCAATTTATAAAATCTATTTAAATACAATTCTACTCGCTGAATTATTATTTATTTTTGGCAAAAAAAATTCTAAATGAGAAAATTCTGGCTTCTACTTACCTTGTCACTATTGGCTTCTTGCGTTTCTGTTAAAAAACACAATGCCCATTTAGAAACTCCCATTTCACCGGAAAAAGCAAAACAAGACATCGATATTGCCTACGAAAAGATGCAGCAGTTTCACCCAAAACTCTATTGGTATATTTCTAAAGAGAAGTTGGATTACAAATTTGACTCGCTCAAAACGTCTATCAATCAACCATTGAAACCATACGAATTTTACGAAAAATTAGCTCCAGTTATTGCAGAAGTCAGGGAAGGACATCTATCGTTGCGACCAATTACAAAACGACTGACCAAAAAGGAAAGCAAAAAACTTAAGGATACCAAAGGAATCCTTAGCCGAATGGATTATATTGTGAAAGATAATCGAATTTTTGTAAAAGAAAATAAAGACAAGTTTGAAGACATTGAAGTTGGAACTGAAATTTTGGAACTTAACGGAAAACGAGCTGATGAACTTTTGAAAAAAATAAGACCGCTAACTTCTGGAGATGGCTACAACACCACTTTTTACGATTATGCTTTAGCAAAAAAATGGTCCACTTATTTCACGATTGAAAATGGTATCGTTGATAGTATTCGAATAAAAACTCTGTACGACCACCAAACAAAAGATGTTGTTCTTCATCGTCAAAAAAGTACCAAAGACGAGAAAAAAAAGGATAAAAAAGACGAAAAAGAACTTACAAAAGATGACAACAAAACCAAAGATTATAACGTTGTTACCAAAAGCTTTAACCGTGATTTGCAGTTTTTAGACAAAGATTCCGCTATCGCTTATATGAAAATTAAAACCTTTTCTGGTTTTCTTTCAAAAAAATTCTACAAAAAGAGTTTTGAAAAACTAAAAAACAAAAACGCACAATATTTAATCATCGACATTCGGGATAATTTGGGAGGCTCTCTTTCAGAAATTAACAACCTATATTCTTATTTGATGGACAAGGACTTCGTTTTTCTCAAAGATGTAGAAATTACTCAACGAAGCTCGACTTGGAGAGCCGATTACTTCAGCCATTTTCCGAATATTGCCAAACCAATTGGAGCTGCATTTTATCCTCTATATTTTTTCAGAAATCTAATTTCTACAAAGAAAAAAAACGATCAATTTTTTCTAAAAGAAAACGGTATTAGCTCCATCAAAAAACCGAAAGAAAACCATTTTACAGGCAAAAAAGTTTACGTTCTTATTAACGGAAGTAGCTTTTCGGCTTCCTCAATTATCTCATCCAAACTAAAAAACGATAAAAAAGCTACTTTAGTTGGCGAAGAGACAGGTGGTGCCAATGACGGAACCGTTGCGGGAAGATATCATACCGAAAAGTTACCAAATTCTAAGCTCAAACTTCCTATCGGTATCATGCTTATTCAGCCAAACATAGAATTTAGCAATACACAAAAAGGAGTAACCCCTCATGTTGAAATTCTGCCAACATTAGATGATATTTTTGAGAAAAAAGACCCACAATTAGACTGGATCATGGAAGATATCAAAAAGGGGATATAATATACAACTTGTAAAATAAAGGTGAATCTAATAGCAATAGCAACTGACAACTAATGTTGGTCGCTCACAATCTTTTGCAATAGCTTTTCAGCGGCAATTTTGCCCATTTGATAGCCATCATTTTTAACATATTCGAATTGTGGATTCAGATATTTTGGAAGAATTCCTTCGCTGATGGCAACGACTTTAAAATTTTTAGCACTTAATTGCTTCACTTTCAACGCATAATTAAGTCCAGCAAGCGTCTCATCACTCATTGTGAAAATCCCATCAAAAGGCACAACTCCCAATAAGTGCTTTACTTTATCATAGACTTGATCCGCCGAATCGCAAAAAACTGATTGGCAAGTAACATCTGGATACTTTTCAATAAATTGATTAAATGCTTTACTCCTTCTCTCAGAAATTTCCAATTTTTTACTACCAAAAATGGCCAAAATACTTTTACACTGTTTCTCAATAAGTATTCTTGCACATTCTTCAGCGTCTTTTTCGCTATCAAATGTGATTTTTTCATAGGTATCATCAGTTAGTCCCTTATCAAAAACCACAATGGGAATATCTAAGTCGTCCAACTTTCTAAAATGTTCATAGGTTTGAGTCTCTCTAGTTACTGAAATCAAAATACCATCTACTCCATGATTTGTACATATTTTAATATTTTTTTTCTCCCTTTCCAATGACTCTTCCGAGGACAAAATAAAAAATTGATATTCCTTCTCATTAAGTATTTGTGAAATTCCATCTATAATAGAAGGTAAAAAGAATAAAGACATTTTAGGAATAATTAGCCCAATCGTTTTAGTTGATTTATTTCTAAAATTAATTGCAAAATTATTAGGAATATAATTAAAAGTCTCTGCCGCTTCATGAACCCTCATTTTAACAGCTTCACTGATATCCTGATGATTTTTAAGTGCACGGGACACAGTCGAAGTGCTAATTTGTAGCAATTCTGCAAGGTCTTTTATCGTTGTTCTTTTCATTTAGCGAGGTTGGGTATTAATTTTGGTTAAAAGGAACACATAAAAACAACTAAAAATATAAAAAAAATCGGAGTATTTCATCTTAATTATTAAA
>NZ_JBYVEB010000023.1:0-36123 GCF_058117085.1 Chryseobacterium sp. CG10_8
TTAAATAAACGAGTGGTTTTGAATATTTAGATATAATAACCGATATTTCATTCATTAATCATCCCTCGTCAATCATCAATCATCAATCATCAATCATTATTCATCATTCACCCTTCATTAATCACTTCTCGCTCTTCTTCGCTTCTTCCCAAAGTTCATCCATTTGTTCCAGCGAAAGGTCAGAAAGAATTAGATTCTTTTCGTGGGCTAAACCTTCCATTTTTTGAAAACGAGAAATAAATTTATTATTGGTTTTTTCTAAAGCCGAATCAGGATTAATATCAGAAATCCTTGCGTAATTGACCAATGAAAAGAAGACGTCACCTAATTCTTTTTCCTTTCTTTCCGGATCAGTTTCTGCATGAAATTCGTCCAACTCCTCTTCCACTTTTTTCCAAGCGTCTTCCGTATTATGGAATTCAAAACCAATTCCCTTCACCTTTTCCTGAATTCGATAAGCCTTGACAAGACTCGGAGTTCCTTTGGAAACGCCTGAAAGCACGGACTTGTTTCCTTCTTTTAATTTTAGTTTTTCCCAATTCTGCTTAACTTCTTCCTCGTCTTTTACCTCAACATCACCATAAATATGTGGATGTCTAAAAATTAGCTTTTCATTCAATGATTTTATAACATCAGCAATATCAAAAGCGCCCTTTTCCGAACCAATTTTTGCATAAAAAACCAAATGCAACAAAACATCACCTAATTCCTTTTTGATTTCGTCCAAATCCTCTTCCAACAATGCGTCAGAAAGCTCATAAACTTCCTCTAATGTTAGGTGTCTCAAAGTCTGCAAAGTTTGCTTTTTGTCCCAAGGACATTGCTCTCGCAAATCGTCCATGATATCAAGAAGTTGAGAAAAGGCTTCTAATTTTTGTTCTTTGGTGTTCATTATTTTTAGATCGTCTTTGCGAGGATTGCAATGAAATGAAATGACAAAGCAATCTGTTCTCCATCTTGGAATTGCTCCGTTCCTCGCAATGACAGGTTTTATAAATTTAATTCAAACTTAGAGCTGAACCATCTCAGTCACTTCTACATCGTAACCACCAACCTGCGGTCTGATGTTCGGATTTTGAGTAATCACTCTAAAATTATTGATTCCTAAATTTTTGAGAATTTGGGTTCCAATTCCATAATCACGGAAGTTAGAAGCCAAGGTTGGTCGCTCTGCCGCTCCATCTTGGAAATCTAAAAACTGTTGTAACTTTCTCAAAGTATTTTCGTTATTGGAAACGTTATTAATAAAAATAAGGGCTCCTTTTCCCGCCTCATTAATCATCTGCGTTACTCTTTCCAATTGTGGCTTCTCACCAGAATTCAATCGGCTCAAAACATCGAAATATGCATTACTCGCCTGAACTCGCACTAAAACAGGTTCATTCTCTACCCAACTTCCTTTGGTCAAAGCAAAATGGATTTGGTCTGTGCTGGTTTCTTTAAAAGCATAAAAATCGAATTCTCCATAAAAAGTTTTCACTTTTCGCTCTTCAATTCTCTCGATTAGATCACCTTTCTTCAATTGATAATGAATAAGGTCTTCGATGGAAACAATCTTCAAATCTAGCTTTTTGGCCAGCTCCATCAATTGGGGAAGTCTTGCCATGGTTCCGTCTTCGTTCATGATTTCACAAATCACGCCTCCTTCTTTAAGACCTGCTAATTTGGTCAAATCAATAGCTGCTTCAGTATGTCCTGCTCTTTTTAGAACTCCACCTTTCCTCGCACGAAGTGGAAAAATATGCCCTGGACGCATGAAGTCGGTCGGTTTGGTTTTTTCATCCATTAACGCCAAAATCGTTTTGGAACGATCACTTGCAGAAATCCCCGTCGAAACCCCATCTCCAAGCAAATCTACAGAAACAGTAAAGGCAGTTTCCTTAGGATCGCTGCTTCTGGTCACCATAATATCAAGACCCAACTCATCACAACGTTTTTCAGGAAGTGGTGTACAAATCAAACCTCTTCCGTGGATGGTCATAAAATTGATGATTTCTGGTGTAGTCAATTCCGCAGCTGACAAAAAATCACCCTCATTTTCACGGTTTTCATCATCAACAACGATGATTATTTTACCATTTTTCAGGTCTTCGATAGCTTCAGGAATGGTATTAAGATGTATATCGGACATTTCTAATATTGATTTTGGCAAAGATACATTTTTCGGAAGGGAAATTAAAAATTTAACGTAATTTTGAAAACTCAAATTAACGCCCACAATTAATGGTTTTCACAACATACGCATTATCCAAAAAGTCTCCATTCGGTTTTTCAAAAATATTGAATTTGCTCATCATCCTTAATGCAGTACTGCTCATTACCATGTACATTGTGGCACTTTTTCCACAGTTTTTTCGTTACAAAGACAAAATTTTGGAGTCCACTTTCGGAGTTATTATCAGCCTTATCTCATTATTTTTAGTAAGAGTTTTACATTATATTTTCTTTAAATCTAAAAAGAAAAAACCAGTCGGAACTCTTAATCTAACCGCTGAAACTATTGAACTTAACGACCAAAAAATGAACATCTCCGAAGTTAAACATTTGCGTTTTGTCGGTAACGATGTTTTGGGAGACTTTCGAGGTTTCGCATCCAAAGGAACTGAGAATCAAGTTTTTATTGAACTCAATTCTGGCGAAAAATTCACTTCTTATTTTCTTCAAACTCAGGAAATCAATTTGAAAGCCGAAAAAGACCTTCTGGAACATTATCAAAAATTAGGTATTCTTAGTGAAGCTAATTTCGAGAACATCATGAATAATACGAATTATTATTAGTGAGGGGTGATAGATCATGGATGATAGATGATAGATGATGGATCAAGGTAAAATCAGTGAAGAGGAGCGCGTTTTTTTTCAAAAAAACATTAAATTAGCTCTAAATTCAGAAAAAAAATAGTCTTCACCCTAAAACTAAATATCATGACCGAATTTATAGCCACTTTTAATTCAGGTTTATTTTTGATCCAAACGATTAGTTTGGTTTTATTGGGAGCAGTAATCTACTTCTTGTATCGTCTATTGAAAAGAATTAAATAAAATCTTTTTCTAGAAAACCTATTTTTTCTAATTATCCACCAACCGCTTTCCTAAAAATTTCGTAGGATTTTTTTCTTGCTTCGTGGTCATAGATGTGAGATGTAATCATCAGCTCATCAACTTCAAATTTTTCTTGAAACTCCGATATTTTCGATTGAATTGTATCTAAATCACCAACCAAACTGTACTTCAGTTTTTGCAAAACAATCGCCTTTTCCATCGGTGACCAAATATCGTCCATATCCTTGACTGGAGGTGAAAATGGCCTTCGCTCATTTCTAATAATATTAAGAAATCCTCGATATAAAGTATTAATCTGCAACAACGCCTCTTCATTGGTTTCTGCTGCAACTCCATTAACACAAGCAATAATATAAGGTTTCGAAAGACTTGCACTTTCCTTAAAATTATCCCTATAAATCTGAAAAGCAATTTCCATTTGTTCTGGAGCAAAATGGCCAGCAAAAGCATAAGGCAATCCTAATTTTGATGCCAACCAAGCGCTGTCAGTACTTGAGCCCAAAATGTAAAGCGGAACATTATTACCTTCTCCGGGAATTGCACGAACTGGACTTTGTGCATTTTCAAGCGAAAAATATTTTTGTAATTCGGCAATCTGTCGCGGAAAGCCTTCGTTGATATTCATAGGATTTCGTCCAAGTGCTTTCGCTGTCAAAGAATCTGTCCCTGGAGCTCGACCAAGTCCCAAATCAATTCGGTTAGGAAAGAGCGTTTCTAAAGTTCCGAATTGTTCTGCAACTACCAAAGAACTGTGATTAGGCAACATAATTCCGCCTGCTCCCACTCGAATTTTTTGAGTTCCGTTAGCAATAAATCCTATCAAAACAGAAGTCGCCGAACTTGCAATACTCTCCATGTTGTGATGTTCTGCGAGCCAAAATCTTTTGTATCCAAGATTTTCCACAGTGCGCGCCAAATCAAGACTATCTTGAAAGGTCTTATTAATACTTTTTCCCTCTTTGACAATCGCCAAGTCAAGAACTGATAATTCAAGATTTTTCATTCTTTTCCTTTAAATAGGTGTAATGATTGAGCAGCAAACGGATTTCGTGAAATTCAAAATCTTTGGGAAGTGCATTTTTCCAATCATTAAGTCCTTCATATTTTTCTTCATTTTTGAATTCTTGTTCGAAGGCCTTAATCTTCTCTTTAGCCACAATCCTCGTAATATCCAAAACTCCCTGCGAAGCAAATTTACCCAAATGTCCATAAATGGTCTCCACGACCAATCCCCGTTCTTTAGCAATTTCTGGAACAGTCTTTCCGTTTTCGAAGAGTTGAAAGGTCAAAATATGACTTGGTACTTTCGCAATCTGAGTCGAAATTACTTTTTTGTTTTCTTGTTCAAAAAGCGGAACATCCAGTAACTTGATATTTTGCAAATCCTTCAAATAATCTTCTAAATCATCGAGCACCACTCTCGTACTTTCGTTGAAGGCCTTCAGTCCTTTGACTCCTTTGGTCTCGGAATACACTTCCTTGAAAGGTTCGAAAATTTTCTCGTTGACCTGTCCAAAAAAGAAATTAATAGCTCCTTTGCCTTTATCTTCAATGGACTTCCATTCTTCATTTTGATGAACAAATTTCTGAGTCATGGAAAGAAGAACTTTTTCGAATTTTTCAAAAATTTTATTCAAATTTTCGCCTTCTTTTTTAGTCCCAAGGTAAGCTGAATTAATTTTTTGTTGGTCTACTTTCTTAAAAATGGATACCTCTCGATTCCATTTTTCGTTCTCCATGATTATCCAACGACAATCAATCTTTAGCAACAATTTTTTGATCGCATAATCATATTTTTCCGCATGAAGAATCTCCTCCATTCTCTCATTGGCATTAGTGGCTTCCTGAAAATGTTCGACTCGATGGTCGCTAAAAATAATCTCGGGAGTAATTTTGGATTTCAGAACAATTCCTTCCAAAGTACGACAACGCGAAAGCGCAACATAGACTTGTCCAGAAGCAAATGACTTGCCCGCATCAATAATCAAACGGTCAAAAGTCAAACCTTGAGATTTGTGAATAGTGACCGCCCATGCCAACCGAATGGGATACTGTTGAAATCCTCCAATAACTTCTTCTTCAATATTTTTGTCCGCGGTTAGATTGTATCTTTTCTGCTCCCAGGTTTCCTTTTTTAATTTATAATCCTCTGATTCACCTTCAATATTGACCCAAATTTCGTCTTCATCAAGATGAACAACTTCAGCTAATTTTCCATTAAAATACTTTCGTTCTCCACTGGCGTCATTTCGGATAAACATGATCTGCGCTCCGACTCGAAGTTCCAAAACTTCTTCATTCGGAAACTGATTTTCTTTAAACTCTCCAGAAACACTGGCTTTGTAGAAATAAGAATTACCTGGCAATTCACTCAATTTCGTCTGATTGATTTCGTCTGCCATTCGGTTATGCGAAGTCAAATAGACGTAAGATTCTTCTTCAGGTTCGAAACTTGGATTATATCTTTCGTTGAGTTTTTCAAAGTCAATTTCATCCCTTTCTCCACTTCTGATCGCATTAAGAATTTCCAAAAACCCTTCATCCGTCTGTCGATAGACTTGGGTCAATTCGATGGTCACCAAAGGAAGTTCTTTGAGCGCAAAACTATCAAAAAAGAAAGGTGACGCGTACAACATTCTTAAGACACTTTCATCTCTAACAACGGGCGGAAGCTGATATAAGTCACCTATAAATAACATCTGGACACCACCAAATTTTTGTTGATTTCTCCTGACAAAACGCAAAGAAAAATCCATCATATCCAGAACATCAGCTCTTAACATCGACACCTCATCAATAATGATAATCTCTATCTCTCGAAGTAATTTTTGTTTGTCTTTTCGGTATTTGAAATGCTGCATTAGGTCAGCGATATTCATAGCAAGATTACCATCAATCCTATCAGTAGTAGGCAAAAAACTTCTCAAAGGAAACCCAAACATCGAATGTATGGTAACTCCACCCGCATTAATCGCGGCGATTCCTGTTGGTGCAACAACAATATGTTTTTTTTGAGTTTTTTTTACAAACTCGTTAAGAAAGGTCGTTTTCCCTGTCCCTGCCTTTCCAGTAAGGAAAATGCTTCGGCTGGTAAATTCTACGAGTTCGAAAAGAGTGGAATTCATTATTCAAAAATAAAGAAAAAATCAATAACCTTCCGAAAAGGCAGAATTTTTGATAGCTTTGTTAAAAAAATATTTGATGAATAAATGCGTCCTCCTAACTCTCGCTTTTATCTTATTATTTTCTTGTAAAAACCAAAATGTAATCGACCCATCGACATTACCTCAAGATGTTGCCATCAAGCCCAAGTATTCTGGCCAAAGAGATACCGACGGTAAGATTCTACAAGACCTTTATGCTGATATAGAGAGACTTACCAATGAGTCTCCTTGTTATAACATCGAAAAATGGAAAGTGTCGCCTCTTGGTTCCAAGCCTTGTGGTGGACCAGAAAAATATATTGCTTACCCCATCAAAATTGAAGATAGTATTGCTCCAAAAATTGCTGAATTTACAGAGCGGCAAAGGGAATTCAACACCAAATACGAAGTCACCTCGGATTGCAACCTTGTCACCGAACCAACCGAAATCCGTTGCGAAAACAACAAAGCAATATTATTTTATCCAAGACCTGAAAGCGAAAAACCTCAATAATTTTCTTTGAGAATTGCAAACCTCACCAAATCATGCCTTTTCTCTTGCTTGACTATTTCTTGCTTGAGATGACCTTCGAATTGCATTCCGCACTTTTCCAAAATTTTACCAGAAGCTGGATTGTGCGTAAAATAAGAGGCGTAGATTTTATAGAGATTTAGTTCTTCAAAACCAAATTTTAAAATAGCTTTTGCTGCTTCCGTCGCAATTCCTTTATTCCAATAATCTTGTGCTATCCAATAACCGAGTTCGGCTTTTAGGTGAGCTGAAACCAAATGCAAACCTATTCCGCCAATAAGTTTTTGATTTTCCTTATCTCGAATTCCGAAAATATAAGCATCTCCATTTTTGAATCCGTCATCAATCATTTTCAGCCAAAATTTTCCATCTTCTTCTGAGTAAGGATAAGGCATACTCAATGTGTTTTCGGAAAAAGCCGAAGTCTGATTAAGATGGTAAATTATATCCACCAAATCATCTTCAGATGGACGATTGAGTATCAATCTTTCGGTTTCTAATGTAGGGAATTCTAACATGATTGTGTGTTTTTTTTTTAAAAAGAGCAAGTCTCAAATTTGTAATTAGGTGAGGATAAAAAGAAATTATTCTTTTCCCAAAAATCCGATTTTGTTTCTATTTGATAATCTTCTTTCAAATTTATCAATGGACGTATAATCTCTTTTATATTTTTTGACTCAATATCTTCGGACATCATTACAAAATCTTGATATGTTGCAACAGTTTTGGTTTCCGATAAAATATGATTGGTTTTATTGGTCTCCTGATAAAAGTTGAGATAATATTTGCCACCTACTTTTTTATACGTTTCTATAATTTTATGGAAAACCTGATTAGGATATTTAGAATTTTTATATTGGTTTTTCTCTCTGGTTACACAATGTTCATAACGCAATACCGCAAATGTTTCCTTATCAATATAGATACTCCCTGCTGAACTAATCGGCGCAGGATAACCATATCCAGTGGAATAAGCGCCTGGAGAAGTGTTCGTAAAATCGATTTTGTACACTTTTCTTCCTTCGTATTCTAAAATCTCTTTTTGATTCAGTTCATAGGCAGATGTCCTATACAAAACATTAGCTTCACTCAATATAACATCTCGGTTGAGATGAGTCCATAGACTTCCTATTCCGCTCCATTTTTCCGATTTTGAATTCTGGGATTGGCCTTTGTATTGTAAAATTTCCCCACCTATTCCTCTTTCTACATTAACAGAACTATTCATTCCTTTTTTACTATAGAGTGAAATTAATGCCTCCTCATTATAAACCAAACTGTCTTTTGCATTATAAGTCTTTTCAGATACATAAAAATTTTGATTAAACGGTTGTTGAATATAATTATTCTGAACACTTTCTTTCGCTCTTTTCAATATTTCTTTGGCTGTCAAACTTGCTTTGGCTTTAACAATTACTTCTTCAATTTGAGTTGTTTTTTCTATAGATGGGTGTAGAAAAAAACGCTGATTAGATTTAACATCATTTAATTTAATCGAATCACTATCAAATCCAATCGCCGAGATAATGAGATAATCATTGGCATCATTGCTTTTACTGATACTAAATTGACCTTCGCTGTTTGCAACAACACTCTTATTGGCTGTACTGTAATAAATATTGGCGTACGCAATCGGCTTATTAGACTTTTTATTCAGTACTTCTCCTGTAATTTTATTAGCAAATTCAGTTTTACTTTCAGACGAAGTCGTTTTAGAATAAGTTATCCTTTTTGGGACATACATATTCGGAATATAATAGATGCCATCATAAACAGATTTCCAATTAAGTAATAGTGGCAAATAACCTAAATTAGAAGAATAAAACACCCTTTTTTCATAGTTATCTAAAACAACAAGGGTGTTGCCAGAATTTCTTTCAAATAAATCCTTTTCGATGCTGTTATTGGGTGGTAAAAGAATAGGCATTTCTTTCCCATGAGTTCCTGAATAATTCCCTGAATACGCTGTAAATCCGATACTAAATAACTTGTCTTTGTAATAGTTCTTCAAGATAGCTCCCATTGTTTTGGCATTTTTCAGCTCCGAAATCTGTGAAATTTTGTTTTCGAAAGTATCTTCTTGATGTCCAACAATTTCTCCTTCCTTTTGATACATTTTTGTAGCGTAATCTCTGGAAACTTCATTTAATTCAAAGGAACTTAAATCATTTGCAATGTGGTAATTCGCAAACCATCCCATCATTTTTTCATTTGGAAACTGTTGTTGCAAAAAAATAAAATTTTCAGCCATCTGAGCATCTCTTGGATTCTGTACAATAATTTTTTCTCCTCTAAGTTCTTTTAAAGCGCAATCAACGTCAACCATTCTGCTACGAAAAGCTTGTTCCAAAATTTTTGTTTTAAAATCTTTGTCTTTAATGCTTGCAAAGGCAGATTGAAAACGCGTGTACAATTTATAAAGCGCTTCGGTCTCTTGATTATTTTTAGCATAACTTTCTAAATCAAGATAGACAAGTGTTTTTTCTACGGTCTGATACTCAACTTCCGAGAAGGTAATATTCTTTTGACTGAATAGATTTTTGACATCTTTCAAATAATATTGTTGAAAAAGGTTTCCTTCCTGATAATCAACTCCAAGAATCACCATTTTGGGATTCTTTTCAGCATAATCAAGTAAATCCTGAAACATTTGTGTATCGGACCAAATTCCAAAAACACTTCTATAATATTCCTCAAGACTATGGTTAGTCTGATAAAATTCGTAAGCCTTGTAATTGTCATAAAGTCCCGCTTCGAAAACCAGAATATTATAACCTTCCTTTTCATGAAGATTTTTTATTATTTTCAGTTTTTCATCGAAAATGGCACCATCGCCATGTGTAGGTTCTCCCAGTAAGACAATACGTTTGTCCCTCAAACTTTCGTATTGTCCAAATAGAAAATTGCTAATGACAAGAAATATCAATAGGGCTTTTTTCATCTCTTTATGTTTTTTTTGAAAGGCAATTTTATCTCTTGAAAGAATTTAACTCAATCAGAGAACTGTTAAAGTAAACTTTTATTGAAAATCAATCCTTATACCAACTCGAATATTTCACATAATTATTGGCGATTCTGTTGACTTCGCCTTCTAAAAGCTCTGCAGAAATATCTTTTATTTTTTTGGCTGGAATTCCGCCCCAAACTTCACCTGATTTAATATACGTTCCCTGCGTCACCACAGAACCAGCACCAACAATAGAGTTGCTTTCCACCACGCAATCGTCCATCACGATGGCACCCATTCCTATCAAAACGTTATCTTGAAGCGTACAACCATGCACAATCGCATTATGACCAATGGAAACATTGTTTCCAATATTTAAAGGAAATTTTTCGTAAGTACAGTGCAACATAGCGTTGTCTTGCACATTGACTTTGTCTCCCATTTTGATGAAGTGAACATCGCCTCTTATCACTGCATTATACCAAATGCTGCATTGCTTTCCCATCACCACGTCTCCAATAATAGTTGCCGTTTCTGCGATAAAAGTATCTTCTCCAATTTGTGGGGCCTTCCCTAAAAGTTCTCTAATGATTGCCATAATTATTTAGTTTACCAATTTAAAAGTGTATCAATCGACCAATTCTATTTTACCTTAATTGCTACACTGGTACATTGTTATATTGTTACATTTGAAAAATAGACAAAATCTAATTTCTAAATTCTATCTTCTAACATCTAATGTGTACTTTTGCACTACTCAAATTTACTTAAAAAATGCGACAAATCACTATAGAAACTACAGCCAATCCTAAGGTTATGAAATTTGTAGCCGACTATAACCTGATTCCAGGTTCGTTGGAATTGGACAGAACTTCGGATATTTCGGAGATTCCTTTAGCTGGAGAACTTTTCAATTATCCTTTCGTTGATAAGATTTTTATTACTGCGAATTTTGTTGCGGTAGCCAAACAAGATACTGTTGAATGGGATGTGGTTGCAGAAAGTTTGAAAAACGTTATCGAAGACCAACTTTTGGAAAATCCAAGAATTTATAAGCAAACCAAACGTGAGTTGTTCCCGATTTATGCGGAAATGACCCCAAATCCTGCGGTAATGAAATTCGTTTCTCAGCGTTTTATCGTAGAGGGCTTTATTGAAGTTAAATCGAGAGAAGAAGCTGATGATGTTCCTTTGGCAAAGGCACTTTATGATGAATTCAAATTTGTGAAAGAAATTTTTATTTCTGATAATTTCGTGGCAGTTACCAAAGATGATTCTGTTCAGTGGCATGAAGTGATGGTTGCTGTTAGAAGTTTTATCGCTGAATTTCTACAAGCCGGAAACAAAGTTTCTAATATCGCTCCTCAAACCCATGAAAATCCTGTAGAGAAAATTCTTAACAGAGATTATACCGAAGACGAGCAAAAGATTTCTGATATTTTGACTGAATATGTTGCTCCCGCTGTTGAAAACGATGGTGGAAAAATTTCGCTTTTGGAATACGATAAGGAGAGCAAAACCGCGAAAATGCTTTTACAAGGTGCATGTTCTGGATGTCCAAGTTCTACAGCGACTTTAAAGGGCGGAATTGAAAATATTTTGAAACAATTCGTTCCTGATTTAGTAGAAAAAGTAGAAGCTGTGAATGGGTAATACGTTTCTGGTTGCGAGTTTCGAGTTTCGAGACTCGTGATACAAAAGAATCTTTTTTGTTTAAAATTATTAAAATTTGACCTTTGAACGCAAAACAAAATTCAAACATAGAACCTCATAACTTGAAACTCGAAACTCGAAACTCGAAAAAAGGAATCCTCCTCGTCAACCTCGGTTCTCCGAAATCGACCAAAGTAGAGGATGTTAAAGAATACCTTGATGAATTCCTTATGGACGAAAAAGTCATAGATTATCGTTGGTTTTTTCGTGCTCTTTTGGTTCGTGGGATTATTTTGAAAACACGTCCGGCAAAATCTGCAGAAGCTTATAAAACCGTTTGGACCGATGAAGGTTCGCCTTTGATTGTGATTACTCAGAAAATTCAGAAAAAATTGCAAAAATTGGTGGATGTTCCTGTTGAAATCGGGATGCGTTACGCAGAACCGTCTATTGAAACAGGTATAAGAAAACTAACCGAACAAGGAGTTACCGAAATTGTTTTGTTTCCGCTTTATCCGCAATATGCGATGAGTACAACAGAAACGGTAGTTGAAAAAGCTGAGGGAGTTCGTAAAAAGCATTTCCCTAATGTTAAAATTAACTACGTTCAGCCGTTTTACAACAGAGATATTTACATTAACTGTTTAGCAGATAGCATTCAGGAGAAATTGCCTGAAAATTTTGATGCGTTGCAGTTTTCATATCACGGAGTCCCAGAGCGTCACATCTATAAAACCGACCCAACAAAAACTTGTAATCTGAATGATTGTTGCTCTCGTGAAAGCAATCCAAGTCATCAGTTTTGTTACCGTCATCAATGTTTCAAAACGACAGAATCAGTTATTCAAAAACTGAATCTTCCTAAAGAAAAGACTTTGGTTACTTTCCAATCACGTTTAGGAAAAGACAAATGGATTGAGCCTTACACCGACGAAACTTTAGAAAATCTTCCGAAAAAAGGTGTGAAAAATTTAGCTATTGTTTGTCCCGCTTTTGTCTCAGATTGTTTGGAAACTTTAGAGGAAATTTCGGTCGAAGGAAAAGAAGAATTTCTACATGCAGGAGGAGAAAATTTTCACTACATCCCATGTTTGAACGATGAAGACCGTTGGATTGAAGTCGTGAAAACCCTTTGCGAAGAGCGATTGAATGATTTTTATTTGGTGTAGAAAACTCAACAACTCAACTTTACTTTAAATCAATATTATACGGAATAAAAAAATATAATATCAATAATTTTCACACTAAATTTTTCATTATTCCATTTAAAATTAGCTAAATATTTCTTATTTTTGATAAATTTTTCTGATTTTTTTTCAAAATGAAGATTTTCATTTTGAAAAAAGGTTTCAAAATTATTAAAAAAACATAAAATGAAAAAAAAGCTATTATTAGGATTCTTATTTGCAATCCAGTGTTGTTATGCACAAATTATTTCCAAAGACCAGTCCTTTGCTTCGGGAGGCATCCATACCATTGGAAGTGGTAACATGGATGAATTCCCTCGAATGGTTCAAAATCCGGATGGAACTATATGTTTTACTTATAGCATGTGGAACAATTGGACTTCTTACATTTCCAAACTCAATATTGATGGAACTTTGGACACTTCTTTTGGCACCAATGGAAAAACTCAATTACCAAATTTTGTTAGTGACAGCCACCTCACAAAGCAGCCTGACGGAAAACTACTATTAATTCTTTCGAATTCAACTATTTTTAGAATCCTTCCTAACGGACAATTTGATAGTACCTTTGGTACAAATGGTATTTCTTCAGTAATACCAACTATTGGGATGGACACAAATGGCGGCTCCGTTGGAATTATCCTTCAAAATCAAAAAATAATTGTTCATTGTATTGACGAGAATAATCAACATAAAATTTATCGATTAAATACTGATGGAAGTATTGACAGTACTTTTGGAACTAATGGTTCGATTACTACTTTAGGAACATGGTCTAATGGTACATCTACCTTTGTTGACAACCAAAATAATATAGTTTGTGGGCACTATAATGGGATTATGCAAAAATTCAGTTCAGAAGGTCAACCGTTGACAACCTTTGGAAATAATGGTAATTTACAAACAGTTTATAATGCAGGAGGCATTATGGATAGTAGTAATTATATTGTAAAATCAAACTTGGATGGACAGTTAAACAGATTTAATCAGGATGGTAGTTTGGATAATTCTTTTAATTTCAATCCTTCAACGTATCTTCCCTTTCCTATTTGGATTTTAAGTATAATTGAAAAAAATGGCTACTATTATATTGGTGGTGCAAAGGAAGTTAATAATGACATTAAGTTTTTTATCACGAGATTAAATCAGAGCGGCGCAATAGATTCGACTTTCTCTTATTATGTAGAGACTCTTCCTACCTTAAGTTGGATTAGTGATATGATTATCTCCAATAATAGCATATTTGCAAATGGGAATGGATATATAGTGAAATATTTGTTAAATAGTAGTTCTCTTTCGACTTCTGAAGTCAATCAAACAAATGTTGATATTACATTTGAGAATCCTATGAAACAATTTTTGACATTTAAAACAAATCAAAAAATAAATAAATTTGAAATCTACTCTTTGGATGGAAAACTTTCAAAAACTATACAATCAAATTTAGATATTTCCGCCCTTAATAAGGGCACCTACTTTGTAAAAGTTTTGTTTGAAAATGGAACAATAACAACTAAAAAACTTATTAAAGAGTAATCTAAAATATTGTACAAAAATCTACATGTATCCAAATCATGTAGATTTTTTTATAATCATAGAAAATGCGCTAAAGTCCCAAAAGAAAGTAAGAGATTATTTTCATAAAAACTTCTGCAACTTTTGTGACTTTTGCAGTTAAAAAAAATTGAATTATATGCATTTCCGTTACGCAAGACATACTCAGAAATTAGAATCGTTGATTTATTTTTATACAGCGGTTTTGGATTTTCAAATTTTAGGAAAATTCGAAAACCATAATGGTTATGATGGAGTTTTCTTAGGAAAGGAAGGTTAAGATTGGCATTTGGAGTTTACTCAAACTGATGAAGCTCCGAATCATCAAACCGATGAAGATGATATTTTGGTATTCTATTCTGAAACTCAGGAAGAGTATGACAAAATTTTAGAAAATCTGAAAAAATTTGAAGTCCCAATTTTAGAACCTAAAAATCCTTATTGGAATGAAAACGGCATTTGTTTTGAAGATTGTGACCTCTACAAAATCGTGGTTTCTCCTTTGAAAATCAAAAACTAAATTTCTACTGAACTGGAGTTCGAAATTCTCCATATCCTAACAACCCGTCGTAACTTCTTCCAAACGGACGGTAGTATAAAAAGGCTTGATAAAGATTTTCTGTTTGCCAGAAATTTCCATTAATTTCACCAAAATTCAAGCTGCCGTCAGAATTTTTCGTGGCTAAAATATAATTATAGAAACCTTGTTTCAGGTAAATTTTAGCAATATACATCCCTTTCGCTTCATCATATTGCATTTGGCTTTCTTTGCTTGGAACAAAGTTATTAAAGCTTCCCAAGACATAGAGTTCCTTATCCATCGGGTGTGACTCCAAGCTAAAATACACCCACGCGTAATCCCCTTCTGTATCAGCGTCTCGCTCTTGCCCTAAATCATTTCGTCTAAAATAAAAAGCGCCATTAACATCAGGTTGATATTGATAAGTGGTTGGAGAAGTCCAAACGGGATGAAGATAATTATGATTTTGACCATCAATGATTTCTCCTCCAGCAACCATATCAAAAGGACGGTTCATATTTTTGTTATCAAAATAATAGAATTCGTTATTCCCGGGAAAAACCAAACTCATTTGTTGAAAAAGCACTCTATTTCCTAAGCTTGACGTTGCTCTTTGGTTATAAACTCCAGTACTCCAATTGTTATTTTGTACGACATTAAGTGTCATCGAATTAAGATTAGAAACCAAACTCTGAGCCTCGGAAACCGCCTGTACTTCTACCCTTTGGTTGATTTGCGGATTTCTTGCTTCAGAAATTCTGGTAATCTGCAGCGCCAAACTTGCTCCATCTTCCACCACACAAAATCTTCGTGTAAAAAGCGGCTCGTCTGCAGAATCGAGGTACACCACCAATTCGAAATTTCCTGAAATTTTAGGTTGAATTCTTTCATTCGGGAACACCAATTCGTAATGCGTATATTTCTGTAAAGTATTGAAAGAATATTCGAACCTATCAATTAATCCGTTCAGACCTCCATTGGCAAATTCGGTAAAAAAAAGTCCATCATCTTTCCAGTTACGGTCGTAATGTTTTAGGGTATATCGATAAATAGTGCTTCTATTGGACAAGTCATCGAACCTCAACACCAATTGTTCATCGATGCCAATCACTGGCGTTTCGTCGTTGGTTTGCGGATTAAACAACTGAATTCCTGCTATCTTCTGTCCGAAAACAGAGGTGACTATAAGAAGAAAAAACAAATTCAATATTTTCATAATGACGAAGATAACGAATTTTGAGCCAAAATAAATCTGGTTGGCTAAAGCTTTTGTTAACCTCTATAATTTCAATAAAAAACTTAATTTTGTGAAATGTTACAGATTAAATCATTTGCCTTCAATCCTTTTTCGGAAAACACGTATGTGGTGTATAACGAACATCAAAATGCTTTTATTATTGACCCAGGAAATATTCAAAGTTTTGAAACTGAGGCTTTAGAAAACTTCATTTCAGAAAATCAGCTCAAAGTTCAAAAAATAATCCTCACGCATGCTCATATTGACCATGTAATGGGTCTTCAGTGGGCGCATGACACCTATAAAGTTCCTGTTTTGATGCATGAAATCGAAAAGGAAATTCTTGATCGAAATCCTTTCACTGCAAAACAATTCGGCTTTTTCATGAAACCTTTTGATGGGGAAGTTCAGTTCATCAATGAAGGAGAAACTTTAAAGTTGGACGAAGACGAATTCAAAATTTATCACGTTCCAGGTCATTCGCCAGGACACGTTGCATACCATAACGAGAAACAGAAATTTATTATTTCCGGTGATGTTTTGTTCGAAGGTAGTATCGGAAGAACCGACTTATACAAGGGAGATTACAACCAATTACTGGATAGCATCAGAACCAAATTATTCACGCTTGATTCCGAAACCAAAGTCTATTCAGGGCATGGAAATCCAACTAACATAGGTTTTGAAAAGCAGTACAATCCTTTTTTTCAATAAAATCTTAATGACAAATAAGGGCATAAAAAAGCGGCGGCAATAAATTGCCGCCGCTTCCGTCAATAAAATATATACTAAATGGTTTTGTTCTAAAAATCAATAGTGATTGAAGCTCTCGCTGCTGCTCCTACAATAGATCTTCCGAATACCACATCACCATTTTGCACATTACTCCAGCTTCCATCACCTTCTGTAAGTCCAATCGTGTTGAAAATATTGGTTGCATCCACCGCAAATCGGATATTATTGACTTTGTAAGAAAGTCCTGCATCCCAAGTATTAAATGCTGCCAAAACAAAAGTATTAGCTTCGTCATTATACTTCTTGCCAAAGTAAGACCACTTCACAAAAGCATTAAGTTTCGGAGTAATATCATAATCTGGTCTAATGATGAAGTAGAATTTCGGAATTCTTCTTGCTACATTTCCATCGTAATTGAAATCAGTTCCTTTGAAATCACTGTATTTAGGATTTTGGATTGTTGCATTAACACTAAAGTGAAATTTGTTAAATTTTCCAATCGTCTCCAATTCAAGCCCTGTGTTTTTAACGTGAGCAAATTTACCTTCAGAAACCCCTCCCGCAACAATATCTTGATAAGGAATATTTTCTAACTTCATGTGGAACAAACTCGCAAATAATGCTACATTACGTGTAATTTGACCATTAAATCCAAGCTCGCTTTGATTGATAGTAGTCACCTTCAAATCATCAATTGTTCCTTTACCAGCTGCATCATAGAAGGATTCTTCAATTGGAGCTCGGAAACCATGACTCTGACGGAAATAGGTCGCAAATCGACTTGAAATTTTATAATTAAGGGCAACAGTATAACTTAATTCGTTAACATCATAGTCCCAATAAGTATATGGATTCCCTTGGATGGTTGTCACTGCATCATCTGCTGTGCTATTAGACAACATTACTAAATTTTGAGAACCAAAACTCGCATTATCTCTATAACCCTTGTAACGGTCTGCGTCATAACGCAATCCTACATTCGCATTGAATTTGTCATTTATCTTGATATCAGCGTTTGCAAACAGAGCATTAACACTTCCTGTAAGTCCTGACTGTCTTTCTAACCAAGTGATTTGAGAAATACCGTTGTAAGTATAGTTCATTCCACTGTTAGTATCCTGAAGATTAACCAATCTTGGACTATCATTAGCCGTAACCAAGAAGCTGTTCCAGTTCCAGTATTGGTCGGTATTCCAATTGGAGTAATAATATCCAACATTTAATTTTACTGGGTCAAGCTTGATATTGAAACTCAAATTATTCGCAAAATTTTGCATTTGTTTGTTGATGTACCACAAGTCGGCTCTTTTCAGCTTTACTGAGGATTCTAACTGTGCTCCGCCACTCACATAAGTAAATAGATAGTCAGAAACACCTACACCAGTAGCATAATCAGCTTGAGAAACAATCGTTCCCATCCAAGCCGGAGCAAAAATAGCGTTGTAATTTTCGTTGATATTTGTGAATTTAAAGTTATTATTTACCGTTACTTTGTCCGATAAGTCATACTTAAATTCAGCACCAATTGCATCAGAAACAGGATGAACTCCATCTCTCAAATCTGTCTCAAAAAATCCACCTCCATACTGAGGAACACGGATATTAGCCATTTCGCGAGAACCGAAAGTTCCGTAATGCGCATCAAAGCCTGGATAAGCCTTCACTTTGTCCCCATCTTTGATAAAAGGTGTTACTTGATAGAAGATGTTGCGGTCATCCAAATGTTTGTAATAGACTCTTGCAAAACCTCGATCTAACTTGTAGGTCAAGTTCAATTTGATTTGTCCTCCTTTGTTAGCGGTGTAACCAGGATTTCGGACACCATTGTCCAATCGGTAAAAACCACCTGCGTTGAAGAACAATTTGTCCTGGATTAAAGCACCTCCTACATTGAAGTCGGTACGAAATAATCCGTAAGTCCCCGTTGATAATTTGAAGGTTCCCTTCAAATCGTTTTGTCCAGTTTGCGACATGAAATTAACAATTCCTCCAGGAGCACCAGAAGCAAAAACTGCTGCGGAACCTCCCCTTACTGCCTCAACGTTTTTAAGCGTTAGGTCAATTCGTTGAAAATTGTCAATGTTAGCGAATTGTAAAGCTCCATCTTCAAAGATTGGAAGCCCATCCTCCTGAATCTGAACGTACTCATACGCTCCTGCAGAAGGAATCCCTCTCGCGAACAAGTTGTTACCTACTTCTCCACCCGATGTCTCTGCAACAAATCCTGGAACATACTGCAAAATGTCAGCGGTACTTTGCGGTGCTCTTTCTTGGATTTCTGCTGCTTTCAAAGTGGTAATCGCAACCGCAGACTCTAACCTTTTTTTAGGATTAGCTCTTCCGGTAATAACCACCCTTTCGATTTCTGCCACTTTCGTGGAGTCTTTAGTAACCTCTTGTGCATAAGCATTCTGAAAATACAACGTCGCGACTCCCATGAAAAGAATAAATGATTTTTTCTTCATTTTGATTTAGTTTAAAGTTGTTGTCTTAGTTTCATAAATACCCCGTTTGTCCAACCAAAACCGTCCTGATTTGGATATTCTCCTCCTCCAGCTTTGGTGTCGGGATCAGCAGCGTTGTATTTCTCCATTAATTTTAGTGTTTTTTTATATACTTTTTCGACCGTAGAACACCAAGCGTCCTTGATGCCTCCAGCGAGTTCAGCCAAATTATAGTTAGTCATTGCAACATAGCCAATCCATTGATAAGGAGCCCAAGCATTGGGATAATCCCATTGTTGTCCCGATTGTTTTGTAGTAGTTACCAACCCACCTTTTTTTAAGAAAAGTGCTTCAATATTCTGAGCAACTTTCTCTGCTTGAGACTTTGTTGAAAGCCCAAAAAACAGAGGGTAAAGCGTTGCAATATGCTCGGAAGTAGTTGTTTTATCTTTTTTGAAATTATAATCTCGGTATAGACCTTTCGCCTCATCCCAAAAATACTTTTCGATATTACGCATTCTATGCTCTGATAATTTCGAAAATTCATCTTCCATCTCAGTATCTTGAAGAAGTTTCGCTGTTTTTGCAATCGTACTTTCGAGGTGCCAAAGGAGACAGTTCAAATCAATTTGAGCCAAATCCAAGGTTTGGATAGTAGACATATTTTCTTGGTCAGCAAACCATCTGCTGGAAAAATCCCAACCAGACTCACAAGCAGCCCTTACGTTTCGGTAAAACTCTTCATTATTGGCTTTTTGAAAATCTTCTACATCCATAATGTAACTTTCTGGTCGAGGTAGATTTTCATTATCATAGTATCGATTGAGGACATCTCCATTTTGAGTTTTTAACACTCTTTTGTAAGCAGTCCCATTCTCCAATTTTTCTACTCCATCCATCCAAAAGCGATATTCATTCTTCAAGGTTTCGAAATTGTTGATATAGATATTTTCATCCTTGGTAGTTTCGTAATACAAGTCCAACATCAGCGAAAAATAAGGAGGTTGGGAACGTGTCAAAAAGTATGTCCTATTTCCGTTGGGAACAAAACCATAATTGTCAATCAAAAATTTGCAATTATTGATAATGTTCATCATCATTTGGATTCTGCCCGAAACTTGTAAACCAAGCATAACAAAATAGCTATCCCAATAGAAAAATTCATTAAACCTTCCACCAGGTACGATGTAAGATTGAGGTAATTTCAGCAACGTTCCCGCATTCTCCTCAGCTTCTCTTTGGAGAACATCCCAAAGATGTTCGATATGTTGTTCTATAGAAGTTGGCTGACCTTCTTCTACATAATTGCTCACTTTGTTTTTCCATGCAAACTTTCCAAGAACAAATCGCTTCAAATCAAAATCCGCATGGTCCTTTTCCGCGTTGTACTCTACATTAATTTCATCTATAGGATACAATGGAACTGCATCTGCCATTGTTTTCTGGTCTTCAAAAATCTCCGCTTTCTGAACTGCTTCAAATAAGGGATAAATGTCTTCTAAAAAAAGCTGATTGTCCATGATTAAGATATTTTTGAGTTAGAGATTTGTTTGTGTAAGGCTATTGATGAAATCAACATCAATGTTAATGGAATCAAAGAAAAATAAAATGCTTGCTGACCACTAAATTCTTGAAATACAAATCCTGTCAACATAGAGCCCAAAGTACCTCCTATTGCCGAAAACACAACAATTAGTCCCGACATTGAGCTTTGCAAATATTTTGGAATCGAAGCCAAAATAACCGAATTAATACTTGGATAAATTGGTGCTAAGAAAATACACATGAGTGGGAAAAGATACACTACCAAAGGGGCATTAAACCATGTCGTATTCTCACTAATTTCCACATTTTGAGTAAGAGGCAAAACCAAAAGAATACTAACCGCAAAACCGATGATACAGAAAGTGATAATGTATATCCAACTGATTTTTTTGGCGATTGCTCCTGATAAAAATCTACCTAATGCAAACATTCCCGCCAAAATTGCTCCTGCTTGTACCGCCATTGTTGTTGGCAACTTTAGTATCTGCTTGTAAAAAGTAGGAGTCCACGTTTGGAAACTTTGCTCTACTAAAACGAAAAGAAATGCGCACAATAAGAACAACAGAACTTTCTTCAAGCTAAAAAGATTTGCACTATTTCGTAAATCATCCAATAAAGAGGAGTTCTCCTGCTTTGCGTCATGTTCATCCAATTTGGAAAAAAGTAAAAATAAAAACGAACAAGCAGACAAGATTCCTAAAAACCGATAGGCTACAAGCCATGAAGTGGATTGAGGATGATCGTTATCGATAAACATACTAAAGAAAACATTTCCAGCCAAAACACCTACCATGAAAAATCCTTCTAAAAATCCCATTAGACTGGAGTGTTCCTTTTGATTATTGGTTACCAAACCAATGGTTGTAAAAACAGAAATCTTTATCAGCGCAAAAGAAATTCCCACAATAGTGAAAAGTATCTTGAAGTACCAGAATGCATTAGCATAAGGCATGATAAAGCACATTACAGTGACCGCAGCCAAACCAATAAGCATAGACCTTTTAATTCCAATTTTGGGTAAAAAAGAAGCTAAAAGAAATGAACAAAACGCAATAGGCAAATCCTTGAATCCCTCCAAATACCTCGCTTCATCGATTGGAGTGTTGAAATTTTGTTGAACTTGCAGAATGACAGTTCCAACTGAATTTAATAGAATCGCAAATACAAAGTAGTTGAGAAAAAGGACGATTTTGATATTAAGATTTTTCATAACCTTTTATTATGACGCAAAAGTAGAAGCGTTTTGTTAATAATTATTTAACATAGTAAATCAAATATTGAACTATATTAATATATTTATTAAATTTACTACCAATTAATGCTTAATTGAATGAAAGTCACTTTTGAAAGAGTCATTCCTGACGCAGGAAGTTCATTTAGAATCATCAATATTAATGAGCCAACCGAAAATCTCAGATGGGAGTATCATTATCACCCAGAAGTTGAATTAGTGTGCGTCGTAAGCGGTGGTGGAACTCGACATGTTGGCTATCACAAAAGTGATTTCATCAATGGAGACTTGGTATTGATAGGATCTAACATTCCACATTCAGGGTTTGGACTGAACTCAAGCGACCCACACGAGGAAATTGTTATTCAGTTCAAAGAGGAAATTTTCACGTTTCCAGAACAAGAAACGGAAGGCCTTGCCATTAAGGAATTATTAGAAACCGCAAAATATGGCATCTGCTTTTCTGAAGAAACCAAAGCCCAAATTTTGCCAAAGCTTCGGGAAATCATAGGACGAAAAGGTTACTACCGCTATATTGTCCTGCTTCAGATTCTTCTTGAGCTGGCAAGAACGAAAGATTATACTTTATTAAATAATGATGTGATGCCACACTCCATCATTTCCAAAAATAAAACGAGACTGCAAAATATCTTCACCTATGTTGAGAAAAACTATGACCAAGATATTGATATCCAAACAGCAGCTAATCTGGCAAACTTAACTTTGCCAGCATTTTGTAATTTCTTCAAAAAAACCACTCAAATTACCTTTTCCGAATTTGTCAACCGGTATAGAATTAGTAAAGCTTGCCTCTTTATTTCGCAGGACAAATCCATCGCAGAATGCGGTTACATTTGCGGCTTCAATAATATAACGTACTTTAACCGTACATTCAAGAAATATACGGGCAAGACGCCTTCAGAATTCAAAAAAGAATATTACGAAAAGAATGCCGTGATATAGCTTATTTCCACTTGATATTGCAACCCATGCTCGGTTTTTGCAATTCTTCTTGTGGTTCTCCAGCTAATAGATTTTCGAAAGCAATAATTAAATCTTCACCTGTAATTTCTTTAGAATTTCCAGGGCGAGAATCATCCATTTGCCCTCTGTAAATCAAATCCAATTTGTCATCGAAGAAAAAGAAATCAGGTGTACACGCAGCATCATAAGCTTTGGCAATCGCTTGAGATTCATCAAACAAATAAGGAAAATCAAATTTTCTTTCAATTTGAAATTCAATCATTTTTTCTGGAGAATCTGCCGGATATTTTTCGATATCATTAGCATTAATAGCGATAAACTCAATCCCTTGCTCTTGATAATCTTCGTGTAATTCCGTCAATTTGTCAATCACATGAAGAACAAAAGGGCAATGATTACACATAAAAAACACCAATGTTCCTTTTTCTCCTTTCAAGTCTTCTAATGACTCCAATTGATTA
Organism: Chryseobacterium sp. CG10_8; assembly: GCF_058117085.1. Lineage (NCBI taxonomy): Bacteria > Pseudomonadati > Bacteroidota > Flavobacteriia > Flavobacteriales > Weeksellaceae > Chryseobacterium > Chryseobacterium sp. CG10_8. Next base: position 23,234 of record NZ_JBYVEB010000023.1, read on the forward strand.
GACTTAGACGGATTAGGAAGTTCAAAAAAGGGAGCCTTTGTTCCCAAAGCAAGCATATTAGAAGGGGTATTAGCCATGATTTATTTTAATTTAAAAATGTACTAAGTGTACCAATTTACCAATGAAAAAAAATTGTTACACTGTTACATTGATTGATTGTTATATTTATCTTGCAAAGATAAGGATTCTTGTAGAGGATTTTCGTAGTTGACCCAACTAATATTTTCCTCTTTTCGGTACCAAGTTAATTGTCGTTTCGCAAAACGTCTGGAATTTTTCTTAATTTCTGATACCGCAAATTCCAAATCCCACTCTCCATCCAGATAACGAAATAATTCCGTGTAACCTACCGTTTTTAAAGGAGTTAAATCCAAATAATTGTCCTTGTAATTCTCGCGTAGCATCTTCACCTCATCAAGAAGTCCTGCATTCATCATAACATCTACTCGTCTATTAATTCTCTCGTAAATGATTTCTCGCGGAGCTTCGATTCCTATTCTGAAGACTTGGAAATCACGCTTATTTTTAGGAGTTGAAATTAATTCGGTATAGGTTTTCCCAGTTTGCCAAATCACATCTATCGCTCGCAATAATCTTCGAAGATTCTCCAAATCTACATTACCATAATACTCGGGGTCCAATTCTTTCAATATTTCCTGCAATTTCTCAAGACCTTCTTCATTCCAAATTTGCTCTAATTTTTTCAGATGTCCTTCGTTTGCTTCAGGCAAATCATGGAGACCTTCAATCACGGCTTTTTCATACATCATGCTTCCTCCAACCATGATGACAACGTCATGATCTTGAAATAAAAAATTCAACTTTTCCAAAGCATCAATTTCGAACTGACCAATCGAATAATAGTCGTTAATAGAGAGATTTCCAATAAAGTGATGGGGAGCTTGAGACATCTCTTCTTCTGTGGGAGCAGCCGTTCCAATTTTCATTTCTTTGAAAAACTGTCGAGAATCACAAGAGATAATTTCGGCCTTATAAAACCTCGCTAAGTCTATTGCCAATCGGGTTTTCCCGATTCCTGTTGTACCGACGATAGAAATTAATGTTTTCACATTGCGAAGATAAATGTTTATCTTTGTATTACAATAAAGTACTATGATACAATCGATGACGGGCTTCGGAAGAAGTGAGGGAGTTTTTAACGGAAAAAAAATCAGTATTGACCTTAAGTCACTCAATAGCAAAAGCTTTGACTTGAGCATTAGAATCCCAGTTCGTTACAAGGAGAAAGAATTTGACATCAGAAAACAACTTAATGACAGCCTTTTTCGAGGAAAAATAGATTGCTACATCAACTGCGAAGTAATTGATGGCAACAACGAAGTCAAAATCAACCGAGAATTAGTCAAAGCCTATATCGAAGAATTAAGACTAATTGCAGATGACGCTCCTGATTTCGAATACCTCAAAATGGCCGTAAGAATGCCAGAAGCCATCTCTAATAACCAGAATGAATTGGATGAAGAAGAATGGAATTTTCTTAAACAAATTCTTACTGAAGCGATTCAGAATTTCTTGAATTTCCGAACAACTGAAGGTCAGATTTTAAAACTCGAATTAGAGAAAAATCTTGCCAATATCGAAGAACGCCTTCAGGAAGTTTCCAAGTATGAAGATGAAAGAATCAGCACCCTCAAAGAACGCTACGAAAACGCTTTGAAAGATTTCGAAAGTATTGATGAAACAAGATATTATCAGGAGGTTACTTATTATGTAGAAAAACTGGATGTTTCCGAAGAAAAAGTTCGTTTGGCTCAACATATCAAATATTATTTGGACGTGATGCAAAAAGAGGACATCAATGGAAAAAAATTAGGCTTCATTGCTCAAGAAATTGGTCGAGAAATTAATACCCTTGGTTCCAAAGCCAATCACACCGAAATCCAAAAATTGGTTGTCGAAATGAAGGACAACTTGGAAAAAATAAAAGAACAAACCCTGAATGTACTTTAGAATAGCCAAGGAAAAAGTAAAAAATAGAAAGAGGCAAAAGAATCATTCATCAACCATCAATTAGCATTCATGAATAAGGTCATCATCTTCTCTGCTCCTTCTGGAAGCGGAAAAACGACATTAGTCAAACATATTTTAGAACATTTTTCACAATTGGCATTTTCGATTTCATGTACTACGAGAAGTCCTCGCGGAACGGAACAAAACGGAGTCGATTATTATTTTCTTTCGGTAGAAGAATTCAAATCCAAAATAGAAGAAAACGCCTTCGTAGAGTACGAAGAAGTCTATCATGACAAATTCTACGGAACCCTAAAATCCGAAGTGGAAAGAATTTGGGAATCTGGGAAAACGGTCATTTTTGATGTTGATGTCAAAGGCGGAATTGCCCTCAAAAAATATTTTGCAGAACAAGCCTTATCCATTTTCATCAAACCTCCTTCCGTAGAGGAATTGGAACGAAGATTGATTGGAAGAAATACCGATGACTTAGAAACCATTAAAACCCGAGTCCAAAAAGCAGAATACGAATTGACTTTCGAAAAGGATTTTGATAAAGTCGTCATCAACGATGATTTGGAAAAATCGAAAAAAGAAACCGAAGATTTGGTGACCAGTTTTTTAGAATCTTAATTTCCAAAAAACTTGATTGAACTTAGGCTATTAAAACAGCGACGAAAGTAAATCCCTTAAGAATATATAAGTTTTTAAAATCTTTGATTTTCAACTTAAGTGAACTTGAGAATTTATATTTTTATTAAGCTAAAGTGTCTTGCTTTTCAGCCTTATAAAATAATTAAATCACAAGAAAGGTAATTAACTGCTTCGAAATATTAAAAATGATAAATTCAAAAAAATATTTATCTTTAAAATTCAAAATTTTAGCAAAATGAACGAAACACTACGTAACGCCAAAGCCAACCTTCCTGTCAAGGGATTTTTAGATATCAAAGACCTTATCATTCCAGAAGGTGAAGAATTGGTACAAGCCATTTTGGATCTCAAAAAAGAAAAAAATGCTGTGATTTTGGCGCATTATTACCAACCAGCTGCCATTCAGGATATTGCGGATTTTCTTGGTGATTCTTTGCAATTAGCAAGAGCTGCGAAGGAAACAGATGCTGATATGATTGCTTTTTGTGGAGTTCATTTTATGGCGGAAGCCGCTAAAATTTTAAATCCTGAAAAAAAGGTAGTACTTCCAGACACTCAAGCGGGATGTTCCCTTGCAGATGGTTGTAGTGGAGAAGGTTTGAGAGCGATGCGCGAAAAGCATCCTGATGCCCTGATTGCTACTTACATCAACTGTAATGCAGAAACAAAAGCGGAAAGTGATATTATCGTAACGAGCTCTAATGCGGAAACGATTATTAATGCACTTCCAGAAGACCGACCAATCATTTTTGCTCCTGACAAAAATTTGGGAAGATATTTGGAGAAAAAAACGGGTCGCAATATGATTTTGTGGAACGGAAGCTGCATCGTTCACGAAGCTTTCTCCATGGAAAGAATTGCAAAACAATTAGCTGAAAATCCAGATGCAAAATTAATAGCACACCCAGAAAGCGAAACGCCAGTTTTGGATTTGGCTCATTTTATAGGTTCGACTTCTGCCCTTCTTAACTATGTTGAAAAAGATGAGTGTCAAAAATTTATCGTGGCAACAGAAGAAGGAATTCTTCATGAAATGAAAAAACGTGCACCAGGAAAAGAACTGATTCCGGCATTGGTTTTTGATGACAGTTGCAATTGCAGCGAATGTTTCTTCATGAAAAGAAATACTTTGGAAAAACTCTATCTCTGCATGAAATACGAACTTCCTGAAATCACCATGGACGAAGAACTTCGTCTAAAAGCACTGAAGCCTATTGAAGCAATGCTCGACCTGAGCAAGAGCATCAAGTAAAGCATCAAAAGTGGTGATAAAGTTCAAGATTTAGCTTTCATTAGATGAGTACTTTTTTTAGGAAATTGGTTCTAGGTAGACCCGAAATAGATTCGAGGCCAACTAAAGGTGCAATTGCAAAAAGAGTCGATAACATCAAGGCTATATGGAACAACGAACAACACAATGACATCGGTATAGAAAAGCTTTTGAGGCTTTTTCTTGCTGTGACCCAATTTTTATTTTTAGGGACATATATCAAAGAAATCTCTGGAAGAAAAGGTATTGCTTATCAAGATTTGTCGGTTGATATATTTGTTCTTTTCAAGATTACATTCCCATTTTGCTTATTGTACTTTGGTTTACAGAACAACAATATCTTGTTTTATCTCATGTTGTGGTTGATGTTAGAAACCATGTTGTATGTTCCGACTTTAATATTTGCCTCAGATATTTTTTCAAGACCGCGCTCCTATCGGCGTTCAATGTTGTTATTATTTCTCAATTATATTGAAATCATTTTTTGCTTTGGCGTCATCTACTCAAGAGGAAGTTATATGTGCAAAGAGTTTCAACATTGGTTTGACCCTATCTATTTCAGCTTTGTAACATCAGCAACGATTGGATATGGTGATTTTTTTCCAGTAACAACTATGGGAAAATTTCTTGTTAGTTTGCAATCTGTAGTTTTCCTAATTTTCGTGGTACTTTTTCTCAATTTCTTCTCCAACAAAGTAGAAAGTAAGGGATATTTTGACAACGAAAACAAATTATAATTAAATTTGCCAAAAAAACACTGAGGCATATGCTAAATGATGAAAAAGTTTGGGATAAAGTTCTGAACTATGAATTCGAAAAAAGCCCACAAGAATACGGTTTCATAACCAGACTTGCCTTTGAAAATCAATGGACCGAAGATTTCACCTCAAAAGCCGTCCTGCAATATAAGAAATTCATGTATCTCATTTCAACCAATGAAGAAATGTTTTCTCCATGTGAAATCGTCGATATTGTGTGGCACCAACATCTCATTTATTCCGACTCTTACCAAGAATTCTGCAGTATTTTGGGAAAGGAAATAAAGCACTTGCCTTCTACGCACAATGAGGAAGAAGAGAAAGTTTTCAAAAAAGCATTTCAATTAACAGAACAAAAATACAAAGAGACTTTCGGCAGCGAGAACTGGTATCTCTGGCAAATAAGAAAAGACACCGACCTATTACAGCTACATCGTGAATCTTTGGATAATGGTAATTTTGTTTTCTATGCTTTTGGCTCCTTAATATTGCTCACGATATTATTCACCACCATTGGAAAGCCAATATTTTTAGCTATTGAAAATCCTTATTTTTTATTGATCATTATTATATTTTTTTTGCTTGCTCTTCATTTTTTCAAAATTTGGATGAGAACTTATTTTGACCAAATTTTACAAAAACCAACTCATAGCCCGGCTAAATATCTTAATAGTCTTGAAGTAATTACCATTAAAGAAAACAAAATCCGACCTGTTATCTATATTGTTTTACAAGATCTAGTCAATCAGAACCAAATTCTGATTAAAAAAAAAGAATGTAACGATTATTCATAAACGAATTTCGAAAAACCCATTGGAAAAAGCTATTAGGAATAGCATGCAAAAAGTCAATCCAATGGATTACTACACTTTACTAGGAGACCTCCTAAAGAAAAAAACTTTCTTGGTGTATGCCCAATCAACAAACAAACTAATTAACACTTTAAAAACAAGTAAAGAATTTCAAAATGCGACAATTTACAGCTATGCATTCTTTATTTTTTTTGGCGCAATACTTTTAAGTCGCCTTTCACTTGGGATTGGCCGAGATAGACCTATTTTTCTACTTTGTATTACAATTTTTATCTTTACTTTGTACACGTTGTATTTTATTAAAACAAAATCAATCACATACCTCAAAAAATCAGTTATTAACCTATCAAAGAAACAAAAATCAATCAAAGCAGAAGAAGACATGGAAACTGTTGATGATTTAGGCTGGCAATTTCTTGCTTTGGGTTCATCAGTGCTAGTCGCAGATCTTCTCATGCCTGAAACCAAAACGTTCTCTACTTGGTCCGATTCGACATCGACTTCCGTATCATCTTGCGGTGGTTCTTCTTGTTCGAGTAGTTCTTCCAGCGGTGATTCTGGAGGAAGCTCTTGTGGAAGTTCTTGTGGTGGTTGTGGCAGTGGTGGTGACTAAAAAATAGAAAGAAAAATGAAATCAAAAATATTTTTAGAAGACATAAAAATTTACGCTTATCATGGAGTACTTCCCGAGGAAAATATCATCGGAACCTATTATCTTGTCAACGCAGAGTTACACGCTGATATTTGGAAAGCTTCAGAAACTGACAATATAATGGATTCGGTTTCCTATGCTGATATCAACGATATTATACAGCAAGAAATGGAAATTAAGTCCCAACTTTTGGAACATGTTGTAGGTAGAATTATTAATAAAATCCATCTCAGATTTCCACAAATTTCCTTCATAAAAATTAAACTCACAAAGACCAATCCTCCGATGAAAGGGGAATGTAATGGTGCAAGTGTAGAGTTCGAGAAAAGTTATATTTAAAAGAAGTTGCTTTGAAATACATTGTTCTTTTCATACTGCTTTTCGCTACCAAAGTATTCTCTCAGAACACTTTGGCGACTTATGATTTTCCAAAAATTAAATCCACCATTTCTATTCCAGTCAGGATTCCGTTGGATGAAGTCAGCAAAGTGGTTAATAATTCTGTTGGAAATTTAATCTACGAGGACAATTCATACTTGGATAACAACGAGGACCAATTCAAAGTTAAAGTTTGGAAACTTCGCCCTATTCGCCTTACAGGAGGAAACAAACAAAATATCATCATTGAAGTTCCTCTTAAAGTTTGGGCAGAAAAAGGAGTTGGTAAATTTGGGGTTTATACATATCAAAATACAACTTTCGAAACCGTAATGTATTTCAGCACTAGCTTAATTCTGAAAAACAACTGGACCATCGAAACCAAAACACAGACATCAGGATTTCAATGGATTACAAAACCTGTTTTGGATTACGGAGCTATTAAAATTCCCATCACCAAACTTGTTGAAGAAAATCTAACTAAGCAGCAAGCTGATTTTTGCAAAGTGATCGATGCCGAGATGGCAAAGCAACTCAACTTTCAACAAATGGCTGTCACTGCTTGGAATCTCTTTTATGAGCCAACCGAAGTTTCTCAAGAATACCACACTTGGTTGAAGATTACACCCACCCAAGTTAATATGTCGCCTTTGGCATTCTACAAAGATGCAATTGACACCACATTAGGGATTGATGTTTTTTCCGAGACTTTCACTGGTGAAAGGCCAGCCAACTCGCCCATTATCAAAACTGTACCTTACCTTAACTTTGTGGCTTCTGTACCAAAGGATTTTGAATTAAAAACTACTGCAAATATCCCATACCAAGAAGCAACTAAATTAGCAGAACAACAATTTCTCAATAAGGAATTTGATTTCAAAGAAGGAAAATCAAAAGTAAAAATAACCGCAATCAAAGTTTACAGAGATAATGACAGAATTATGATTGAGGCTACAACAGAAGGAGCTGTTGATGGAATTTCTTACATTTCTGGTATCCCTACTTACGATGGACTCAAGAGAAAAATAGTCTTGACCAACTCCAAATATAAATTGAAAACCAAAAATATCTTGCAAAAAACCGCTACACTACTTTTCCAAAACAAAATTGTCAATATGATTGAAGAAGAGTATGGAATACCTACTCAAGAAATGGAGGACAATGCCAGAATAAGTACCGAAGAATCATTCAATAAAAATTATCATCCATCCATGGAGATGAAGGGAAAAGTGAGCAATTTACAACCCGAGAAAATATTGGTTTCCGACAGAGGAATCACTGCAATCATCAATATGAAAGCCAATCTTACAATAAAATTTAAAAATTAAACAATGAAATATCTTAAAATTGTTGATCAAAACAGAGCATCTAAAGGATTAAGATTACTTAATTATATTATCGATTACATAATTGTTTATGTGTTATTTTTTGCTTTTGGACTAGTTGCCGCATTAATCTATTCATCTACAGGCGACGCTACACTTTTCAATTTTGCAACCAATTTAGAATCCGAGAAGGCAATTGATATCCTTCTAACAGCTTCAGTCTATTTTTTAGTTACCTTCACTTTGGAAACCCTAACAAAAGGGAGAAGTCTTGGCAAGGTCATCACTGGAACTCGAGTTATAAGTCTTGACGGAACAGTACCTACAACCTATCAATATTTTTTAAGGAATATTTCCAGACTTGTACCTTTCGACGGACTATCTTTTTTAGGTGAAAACGGTTGGCACGACAACTGGAGCGATACAAGGGTCATTAATATTAAAAAATACGAAGAAGCAAAAAACGTACAATCTGATTTCAATAATTTAGGAAAAAAAGAAATTAATCAATAGAAATTTTTCATTAATCCAAAATTTATTATATTTGCAAACCCAAATGGTACTTTGGCCGAGCGGCTAGGCAGTGGTCTGCAACACCATCTACAGCGGTTCGAATCCGCTAGGTACCTCAATATAAAACCCTAATTCATTAATAATAAATGTTTTAGGGTTTTTTGTTTCTGAAAAATTCCAACCAAATTCCAACGAGTTGAAAAAAGTATCAAAAATGATGGTTATTTCTTTCGTTTTTTATAGGACATATTTGACTTATTTTTTTCAAAGTAAAAACGACATTGTATATTCGTCAATATCAATTTTATTTCTTTCAATAACTTTCGCCCAAAGTTTTGTGAACTTCTTTGTCGGTTTGCCTTTGTAGTATTTTTTGAAATGTTTATTATCCAACTCATCTGTACTTTTGTCAAACATTACTCCAAATTTCTTTTCCCAAAACCTCATCTTTTTACTTTGGTTCTGTTTACTGTAATTCAGGCCAAATGCAGTACGATGGTAAAAATAACCGCCGTAAGTGTGCAATTTTCGGCAGACTTTCCCAGTCTTAGGACATAAAAAAAACCATAACACACTGTTACCGATATTTGACCGTCTTGTTATTAGTCTCACATCATATTTGATATTTTCATTATCATTCAATACATAATTTAGGGTTATCACTCCTCTATTCTCGGTAGTTCTGACACAAATACTGATACTGTTCTGAATATTACTAACTTTATTAGTCCAAGTTACTGAACCCGATAACCAATGATTAGGTTTTAGATAACCGTGTTCTTTGAGAAAACCAATTGATAATTCTCTAAGATTATCTAATTCGGGTAGATATGTTCCGTGTCTTCCCATATTTTTAATTTATTGTAGTTTACTATCTCACATTAGAATAACCTAAATTATTAAGGAACTTTTTAATAATCTTACCCGCACGTATGGACTCTAAAAACTTGGGGTTTCATTCTTTTTTATGGACTGTAAAAAATCGGTTATTCACTTAGTTGTTCATAAGTTTGGCAACTTTCTATTATTTAGAATTATTACAAACAATCATCATCAAATAACCCTAACTGATTTAGGTTTCCTTTTCTTTCCCTTGAATATTTCAAATTATTATATCGGTTTCGGATATTGTGAGCCACGATTTTATAAAGTTCGGTTTTGGGTTGTCCTTTGCAGTTTTGTGACCAAAATTTTTGTAATACCTCATCATAAATTTTAGGTTCTTTATTTTCATAGAATTTCAATCCCGAATAACATAAAAATTTACTCCCTTTTTTCTGCATTGAAATATCAATTCCAGTAACCAAACAAACCCTCTTTTTTTCGTCTTCATTATCATCTATTTTTAGAGTAATATTTTGATGAGGTGGTGCATTTTCACACTTTAACAGTTGGAAAGATGTTTTATCAAAATATGGTTTTCCTTTATTGGTGGGGTTTCTCTGTGGGGAATTTGCACCACTTGACAACGAAAACAATTTGTCTAAAATCAACACTTTTATTTGGTGGTGCAAGTTGTTTTTTGTGTCTAAAATCTTATGATATTTTTCCTTATCTCGTCCAAACTTATTACGATATTTTGTCTGTATCATTTCACTCCAAAAATCAAAGGTTTGTGAATTTTGGATAAATTGTACCTCATCGGATTTTAAACTATTCAAATCGTGTTCTAAATTGATGAGTAGTATTTGTTCCCATTCGTTAAGTAGTTCCTGTGAAAATAGATTGTAAGTTTCCAACTCCAATAAATCTTTAGCCGTAACTGTGTCCTTTTTCAAAATTCTTTTTGTCGGTCGGGATTTTTTATGTTTTATTTCAAATCGAAACGTATTGGGATTAATTCCGTATTCGGGAACACCTGCGAATTGTAAACCTTTTGCGTATGCCTTCAAAGTCTTTTCTTTGGATGTGTCAGTTTTTTTGAAGTATGGAAAATCTCCAATTTTGAAAGGTGTTTTTTTATAGAAATATAAACCATTGATGAGGTTTTTAATATCGGTTTCGGGAATGATATTAATTCCAAATTCAATATTGCAAACATTCAGCTCGTTGTATTCGTGTAGTTCTATTCCTAGATAAGTAAGAATATCAATAACCGTTTTTATACCGTTTGACGGCGTGAAATCGTTACCATTATGTAAGTAGTTGTTAAAATGATAATGCGGACTAATGGATAGGTCTGCATATTCATATCCATTAAATTGACCTTTATAAAATTCCTTGCTAAATTCAAATCTCAGTTTAGCACCAATCATTTTATGATTAAAACGAGCTACTTTATTGTTTTTTGTGTTAGTGGGTACGAAGTCAGAATGCAGTAATAATTTACTTATTACCGTTTTGTTTTTGGTTCTAAACTTCGTATTATCCAGCATTATTTTTCTATCTTTGTTTAATGTAATGGTTGCCACTATTACATATTTTGAACAATTAGGGAGCGGTTTTTAATCGTTCCCTTTTTTGTTCAAATCTTTTATCATTCTTTGTATGATTTCTTTAACAATCCTTTGTCGGTCGGTTGCATTGAATGGATAGAATTGCGGACAAATACGAATGTAGATGGTTTCCCAATTTTCGGGAATGTATGCAACAAAAAAAGATTTTTTATTCTTTATTGGTAAATCTGCATAATAGAAACCCTTTGGAGCTTCGGGGCGAAGTCCTGTAATGGTGCATTTGCTCCAGTTGGTTGTATCTCGGATTTTCAAAAGATTATCCGCTCCAGTTGTGGAATTGTAGCCGTTGTTTTTCTCGGTTCTTATCAGCTCGGAAAATGCAATCTTTTCGTAAGTAGATAATTTGTATTGTCTGAATGATTTTTTAACCTCATCGAGCTGGTAAACCATTCCATAATGATCGGGTGTGTAAGTGGTTGCCATAGTCTTAACTCAATTTATTTTGGTTAATAATTTGCTCCACTTCATTACGTTTGAAGTACACACGGTTTTGCATTCCGTAACTCGGAATTATCTTATCTTTTCTCCATCTGTGAAGTGTGGAAAGGTCGATTTTAAGAAGTTCGCAGACTTCGTTGCGTGTAAGATATTCCGTAGGCTGTTTGGGTTGGAACTGTAAAGAAAGTTTTTCTGAAAGTTCGGGAATCAAAGAATTTTTTAATTCTGTGATGAGGTCGGTCGGATTTGTTCCGATGAATTGAATTGAATCCATTTGCAATAATTTTAAAATGATATTGCAAAGGTGGAATGTTGAAACACGTTTCTGTTATCCTGAACAGTATCCGTATTATCCTAAAAAATAAATAACCATCTAATAATCAGATAGTTATTTTTCGTTAAATTGTTTCAAAGTAGGCAACTTTAAAAGGTTAGTTTTTTCATCTGAAAGTCTATTTTCAGTAAATAGTGTCTTAGTTAAATATTCTTCACTTGGTTGCTCTTCTAAATCTTCAAAATAAAAATGCTCTAAAATTAGACGTGCTGTATTTGTTGGACTTAACTTTCCATTTCTTTTTTTTGGTTCTATTAGACCTTTTTCAATAAGTTGGGTAAACAAAAAACCAATTGCCTGAACATTGGTAAGTTTTGAATGAATTTTGTTTGGTTCTTTTTTAGTTTTATGAGACTCATCAGTAGAATTAAATTCTAATTTAAAGATTTCATTTAAAATAAAACGATTTATTTTGTCTATAATTAAATCTATATCACTAGTGACTTTGATAATATTTTCTCTGATAAACAATGGTCTCGCAACATCTATATCAGCATACCCTTTTTCTTTCAAATATATAGAAAGTTTTTCTTGGTATTTTGTATCAATGAAATCTTGAAAATTTTCATCATCAAAATATTTCTCTAAATTTCTTTGTACCTCTTTGTCATAATAATCGTAAATATCTTTTTCAGTTAGAAAATTCAGATACTGAATTGATAAACTTTTTAAATAATCTTTGAAATTCAAGTCCCTGTTTTTTTCTCGCAGTTCTACGAAATCGATAATATATTGTCTTTCAAATTCTTTTAAATCCAAATAAATTGGAACTTCCATATTTTCAACAAGAAACCTATTAGTTGTTTTTATATAACTTTCATCTGTCTTTATTTTTTTCTCCTCATTAATAGACAGAAAGTTGCAAATTTTTGGAACAGAATATTTAAAATTTATATACTCTGATTCTTTAAAAAACAAATCTTCATAAAAAGTATTAAATAGAAAAAAATGTTTTAAATATTGGTGCCTTTTATCAGTAATTACTGCGTTATTTTTTTTAGTTCTTATGTTACAAACTTCCCAAAAATCCAGTACATCGGCATCTTCTGAAATTTCTATCATATCACCATCGAAATTGGTGTAACCAGTGGAATATAAATAATCAATAAGTTTCTTTCTCATAAATTCCTTATATTCAATCATTGACAAATAAAAATATTCAGGATAATCTTCAGGTATCCAATTTGATTCAATTTCTTCAATAAATTGTGTTTTTGAGTTGTCTAAAAAATAAGAATAGATTTCCAACAACTCACTTTTATAGTTGCTCTCATCTGCATCAGTATAATTTTCCAACCATTTTTTTAAATCATCATCATAATTATTTTT
>NZ_JBYVEB010000024.1:0-35086 GCF_058117085.1 Chryseobacterium sp. CG10_8
TTAATATAATCAGGGATAATTCCTTTTGCGAAAAGAGAGAAATGATAACATAAAAAACACTCCAAATCGGAGTGTTTTTTATTGTTTCGTATATAGATTGATTAACTTCTAACTGTTGTTTTGTACACTTGAAAGTTAAAGATAAATGTTCTGTTTCTCCAGCTATATCCTCCATAAGCATAATGTGAATCTCTTGCAAAAGCAGCACGAGAAGGGACGATGATAACTCCCTGTAGATTATAGTTGTCAGAATCAGGAATGTCATAAGCTTGGAAATGTTGAAGACCTTCTCTTAAGCCCTCAATTTCAAAATAACTTTTACCCCAAGTAGTACTATTGTTAGTGTTGTAAGTATCAACAAAAGTTTGTGTAGTGAAATAATATTTTGGATCAATACTAGGTGTTCCTGTTCCGTCAATTGAATTGGTTGAATCAAAACTCAAACCTGCCGTTAGGCTAACAACATTATCAGTATTGGTTGCAACATAACCATAAGTTCTGTGCATAAATCTAATAACATCACTTTGTCCAATCGTTGTTCCAGGGTCTGGTTGTGCTCCGTTTCTTACAATATAAATGACACCAGACGATAATTTGACTGGGTTAAGTGCAGAAAGTTTGGTCTCATTGTCGTCCGAAGAATCACTAGAATCAAAAGCCTTAATATTTCCTGTGGAACTAAGATAATGTTCGTCCAAGTATTTTTGAATTGCTTGATCATCGTATTGATTTTGAACTGCAATGTCTTCTGGCTCTACATATGTATCTGTATCATCCTTCTTACAAGATGAAATAAATACAGAAAATATTAGCATTGACAGGAATATTCGTTTCATTTTTTTATTTTTATATCGGTAAATTGAAGAAACAAAAGTATAAAAATTATGCGAATAGATAAATTTTTGTGGTATGTAAGATTTTATAAGACACGAAGTCTGGCTACTGACGAGATAAAAAAGAATAGAGTTTCGATAGGTGATAACGCTGTGAAGTCCTCTCGTGAGGTTAAAGTTGGAGACGTCCTTGTGGTTAGAAAAAATCAGATTTCTTACACAATAAAAATTTTTGAACTGCCTAAAAGTCGTCTTGGCGCAAAACTTGTGCCTCAGCATGTTTTGGATATGACGTCGAAGGAAGAATATCACAAATTAGAGATGAGATTGATGGAACAAAAATATTATCGCAATCGGGGAGAAGGGAGACCAACCAAAAAGGACAGAAGAGAAATTTCCGATTATTTGGAAAATAATGAGGAGGCACAGACTACAGACTGGGATTATTTTTTCGCATCAGAAGATAGCGACGAAAAAGGTGAAGATTAAAGGAGTGATTTAATAATCTTCTCTGCAATTTCTTCAGGCGTTTTGTTGTCAACATCGATGGTGAAATTGGCTTTATTATAGAAAGAATTTCTTTCAAATAGATGTTTGGCAATGAATTCTGGTAAATCTGCATCGTGAATTCGAGCAATCATTGGTCGATTGGACTTCTCAGAAATCAATCTTTCGGCTAAGGTTTTAACAGAAGCTCTAAGATAAAAACTCTTGGAGTATTGATTAATAATATCTATATTGTTGTAGTAAACTGGAGTCCCTCCACCAAGACTTAAAATCAAATCTTTTTCGGTCGATAAAATTTCTTTTAGATACTCATGTTCTGTCTTTCTAAAGTAGATTTCACCTTTTTTTGCAAAAATTTCAGGAATTGACGAATTGATTTTAGATGAAATGTAGTCATCCAAATCAATTTTTTTTATGCCTGTTTTTTCACATAGAATATTGGAAACCAAAGTTTTTCCGCTTCCCATGTAGCCCATCAAAGAAATGCTCATTGTAAAAAGGTTTCGACAAAGTTGATAAAAAATTTTGAGAATATAAAAAAAGGCTTATCTTTGCACCACTTTTTACAGAGCATATCCAATGTGTGATGTAGAAGACCTGGTAGCTCAGCTGGTAGAGCAATACACTTTTAATGTATGGGTCCTGGGTTCGAATCCCAGCCAGGTCACAATAAAAAGTCCGTATTTATTACGGTTTTTTTTTGCCTGTGTGGTGAAATTGGTAGACACGCCATCTTGAGGGGGTGGTTTCCTACGGATGTGCTGGTTCGAGTCCAGTCGCAGGCACAGTCAAAATGTTTAATAAAATATGTTTGATAAGTAGTTTTTATCCTATTAATCAATCATAAATTATATAACCGACTCGGTAGCTCAGCTGGTAGAGCAATACACTTTTAATGTATGGGTCCTGGGTTCGAATCCCAGCCGAGTCACTAAAATTACTGTAAAGTAATTTTTTTCATATTCATATTTTTGTGATTTGGTGTTCGAAAGTTCTGTGAGGGCTTTCGATTTTTTTTTTAATCCAGATGCATATTGTCAATCAAACGTACCTCTCCGACAAAAACAACGATAAATGCTCTGAATTGTTTGTCTTTGTAGAAGAAATCAGTACTTTCTAAAGTGCTTTCGTCCGCAATTTCAAAATACTCCAGTTTCATGTCTTTCTGATTTTTGAATATTTCTTCTACTCGCGAATGGATTTCGGGAATAGTTACTATGCGAAACCAGTCATTTACTTTAATTAAAGTTTCGTGAATTATTTTGGCCGCATCTCTTTGGTCTTTTGTTAATCTTTCATTTCTGGAGCTCATGGCAAGTCCACTTTCTTCACGAACTGTCGGTACTCCATGTATTTTTACAGGAATATTATATTTTTTAACTAATTTTTTGATGATGGCAAGTTGTTGGTAATCCTTCTCACCAAAGTAAGCATTGTCTGGTTTTACTTGTCGAAAGAGTGTTTCAACAACGGTTCCGACGCCATCAAAGTGGCCTGGGCGAAATTTGCCTTCCATTTTGTTTTCGATACCGTCGAAATCATAGGATTTGCTTTCGAGTTTTTCTGGATACAAATCTTCATTGCGAGGCACATATACTGCGTCAACATTACCTGTATCTTCCAAAAGTTGAAGATCAATACCTACCGTTCTTGGATATTTTTCCAAATCCTCAACGTTATTGAATTGAGTTGGATTAACGTAGATAGAGGCAATGACTAAGTCGTTTTCTTTTCTCGCAACTTTATACAGAGTCAAATGTCCTTGGTGTAATGCGCCCATGGTTGGAGCAAAACCAATTTTTTTTCCCATTTCTCTTTGACGCTCGATATAATCTTCTAAAGTTTTTTTGTTTCTAAAGACTTGCATAGGTTGACTTTTGTGATGCGTAAAATTAGAAAAAATTGTTTGAGGATTTTTTGTTAATCTCAAAATTTTTTGAAACTGGTTTAGGATTGATTAACCGATATGTATTAAAATATGTTAATTAAAACGTATTAGTTTAAATTTTTGTAATTTTGCATAAATGAAGGTGTAGTTTACGCACAAGATAAGCCAATTTTTTATGACGGATCAGAAGATTTTGTACATCACAACAGAAATGTTTCCCTATCAGGAGGAAAGTAATATAGCGACCATGACTAATAATCTGGCGCTCAAAATGTATAATGAAGGAAACGATGTCCGAGTATTTATGCCTCGATTCGGATTAATTAGTGAGAGAAAGTTTCAATTACATGAGGTTATCCGATTATCAGGGATGAATGTCATTATTAATGACCTTGACCAACCTCTTATCATTAAGGTAGCTTCTTTGCCTGGTGAGAGACTTCAAGTATATTTTATTGATAACGAAGAGTATTTTAAGAGAAAACTCTACTATAAAGATGAAAATGGCGTGCCTTTTGAAGATAACGGTGAACGCGCTGTTTTTTTTGCGAGAGGGGTAATTGAGACCATTAAGAAGCTGAATTGGGTTCCAGATCTTATTCATTTAAGTGGTTGGATGGCATCATTTATTCCAATTTACCTTAAAACTTATTATAAGAACGATGCGTTCTTCAAGAACACCAAGATTGTATTGTCGGTGTATAACGAAGAAGACGTTGCATTGGATAGTAATATTAAGGATATCCTGAACTTCGACCAGATTACATCGCTCAATGCTATTGAAAACCCAAGTTTTCAAAATTTTGTTATTGACAGTATGGATTTGGTAGATTTCGTATTGAAAGGAGATGAGTTTTTGGATGATAAACTTGATGCGGCATTTAACAAAAGTAAAACCAACAAGTCAGAGTATCTTGATGTAGACTCTGTTGTAAAAGTATATTAAATTTGAAAAAATTAATGATAAAAAATATTCAACAATTATTGAAATTAACTTCTTTGTTTATACTAGGAAGTTTCTTTTTGCACCAATGTGAACCAGATTCGGACACATTAGGGGAGCAGTTTTTTAGTGATATTACAGCGGATGCTAATGAGCAGTCTTTTTCTATAATTGCATATAATCAGAATAATAATGACAGTATTAGAAGTGATAATCCAAGGTTAGATTCTGCGAGGCTAGGTGCTTTTACAGAAAGTGTTTTTGGGATGCAAAAAGCTTCATATGTTACACAGGTCAGAATGTCTAGTTATGATTATGATTTTGGAGATAATGCGGTTGTTGACTCTGTCGTTTTGGTATTGACACCAGCTATACAAACTGCTACGGATTCTGTTACAACGACCACCAATGAAAATTATATTTATCCAGACGGAAGTGTAGCTGCCAAAATGGTGGTTGATAACTATCCTGTTAAAAAATATGGTAAATATAAGATTGGAGGTGTGGATACTTCATTTAATTTAAGAGTTCATGAAGTAACTGACTTTTTGGGAGCATATAGTGACGAAACCTATTCTAATAAAACTGTTAATTATTCTACTCTTCTCGGTTCTAAAACTTTTGATGGTACAGTTAATAAAGTTGCTATTACAAAAGATGATGGCGGCTCTTCATTGTGGACTTCTGATGGAGCGAACATTAGAATTCCTTTGAGCAGTACCTTCTTTCAAACTAAAATTCTTGATCATCAAGGTTCAGCCGATTTGAAAGATGCCGCTGGTTTTATAAGATATTTTAAGGGAATTAAGATTTCAGTGGATGAAACTGATGGCTACCTATTTCCTTTTGCAACGAATAGTGCAAAAATTGTGATGTACTACAAAAGAGATGTTACTTCCAATGGGACAACGACATCTCAGCAAACTACGTTTTCGTTTCCTTTAGGAAGTTCAAACGCTCATATTGCTTTATATGATTATGATCGAAGTGGTACAGCATTAGAAACTGCTTTGGCTGGTTCTAGTTCCAATGGTGACCCTCTATTGTTTTCGCAAGGTATGGGAGGACCTAGTATTAGGGTGAAAATTCCTGATAATGTCATTACAGGTCTAAAGCAAAAATACACTCAGGATAAGATTGGTATTATTACCGCTAAGATTCGTCTGTATACTGATAATACTTCAGTATGGAGTAATCGATATACCCAACCTCGATATTATACAATTACAAATTTTACAGAAACTTCTAATAAAGTTACTCGTGAGTTTGTGCCTGATATGACAGCATTGTCGGGTGCGGCGGGATTTAGTTTGTTTGGAGCTTATAATTTATACAGTGATCCGTCATATTATGAGTTTACAATTACAAAATCAGTGAAAGATATTGTAGAGTCTGGTAAAACTAATAGTGAATTTATGATAGACCTTGGCTCTTTTGCAGTTAATAGTACTACAAGTACTTTATATGGTGCTACTAGAACTACCAGGACTTATGATCCGCATCGCGTTGTGCTTGTAGGAACAAGTTCCGATAATCCTAATAGTGCACAATTGAGAGTAGTCTACGGAGTAAAATAATTAAATACCTTAAAAAAAATATGTGTGGAATAGTTGGTTATACAGGTTTTCAAGACGCTTACGAGGTCGTCATTAACGGTCTCAGAAGATTAGAATATCGTGGTTATGACAGTGCAGGAATTGTTTTGGATACCGAGTCTGAAAATTTTAAAGTAGCAAAAACTAAGGGAAAAGTTGATGATCTTGTCGCTATATCTGAGCAATTGAAAGGTCAGTCAAATTTCGGAATGGGACACACAAGATGGGCTACTCATGGTGTTCCTAGTGATAGAAATTCACATCCTCATATCTCAAATAATGGAAAAATAGCAATTGTTCATAATGGTATCATTGAAAATTATGATACGATTAAAAAAATGCTTTCGGAGAATGGTTATGTTTTCCACTCCGAAACTGATACAGAAGTGTTAGTGAACCTAATCCAGTATTTCATGGATATTAAGGGTGAGATTGATTTTCCAACTGCGGTTAGATATGCATTAAATGAAGTATATGGAGCTTATGCTATTACGGTGATGCACGATGATTTTCCTGGAGTTTTAGTAGTTGGTAGATTAGGATCTCCACTTGCGATTGGTTTAGGGAATAATGAATATTTCATTGCATCTGATGCCTCTCCATTTGTTGAATTTACGAAAGAGGCTATTTATCTAGAGGAAGGTCATATGGCTACCATTTCTTTAGAGAATGGTGTAGATATTAGATCAATTAACGATAATTCTAAAATAGACCCGGCTATTCAACAGCTTAAGCTCAGTTTGGAACAAATCGAAAAGGGCGGATACGAACACTTCATGTTAAAGGAAATTTTCGAACAACCTAAATCGATTCATGATACCATGAGAGGAAGACTTTTAGTTGATGAGGGAATTATCAAAATGGCGGGTATTTGGGATTATCTTGAAAGATTTAACAATGCTCAAAGGATCATCATAATTGCTTGTGGAACTTCTTGGCATGCTGGATTAATTGGAGAATACCTTATCGAAGAATATGCAAGAATTCCGGTAGAAGTAGAATATGCTTCTGAGTTTAGATATAGAAATCCTATTATATCGGATAAAGATGTAGTTATTGCAATTTCTCAATCTGGAGAAACAGCTGATACGATGGCGGCTTTAAAACTTGCTAAAGAAAAAGGTGCTTTTATATATGGTATTTGTAATGTTGTTGATTCTTCAATTTCTAGAATTACAGATGCGGGCTCATATACGCACGCAGGTCCCGAAATTGGAGTAGCTTCTACAAAGGCGTTTACAGCTCAGTTAACTATTCTTTCTTTGATTGCTCTTAAGTTGGGTAAACATAATGGAAATCTGAGCAATGCAGAGTTCATGAAGTTGATAACAGAATTGGATGCCATTCCGAAAAAAATTGAAGAAGTGCTCGAAACAACCCATGAAATCACAAAAGATATCGCTAAAGATTTTGTAAATGCACAAAACTTCTTATATTTGGGAAGAGGTTATAACTATCCTGCGGCTTTGGAAGGAGCGTTGAAACTGAAAGAAATTTCATACATTCACGCTGAGGGATATCCAGCTGCTGAAATGAAGCACGGTCCGATCGCGTTAATTGATGAGAATATGCCGATTGTGATTATAGCCCCTAAATTGGGACATTATGATAAGATTGTGAGTAATGTTCAGGAAATTAAAGCTAGAAAAGGAAAGATCATTGCAGTTGTTAACAAGGGAGATGTTCAGGTTAGTTCGATGGCAGATTATGTTATCGAGATTCCAGTAACATCAGAAAGTTTTTCTCCAATTGTAGCATCTGTGCCTTTACAATTACTAGCTTATTATATTGCAGTTTATAGAGGAGCAAACGTAGATCAGCCAAGAAATCTTGCAAAATCGGTTACCGTAGAATAAAAAAATTACTATCCTACAATAATCTAGTTTTTTTTGCGTTTTTTCTTAAAAAATCTTAATAGTTTCTTAAAAAAATTATATATTTACCGCTTAATTATAAAATTAACATGAAAAGGATAATTCTTTTATTATTGTCAGCGTCAGCAGGTCTAGTTGTATCATCTTGTTCCGGAGGAAGCAGTTCAGCTGGAAAACCAGGAGTAAAAGGCGAGTTGATACCTAACGAAAGATCGAGCAGTTTTGTTCCGGAAAGACCTTATGGTACAGTAGCAATCCCTGGAGGTTCTTTTGTTGTTGGTCTTGCAGATCAGGATCCAACAAACACTCCTGAAAAAGCGCCATTAAAAACAGTAACTGTTTCTGCGTTTTTTATGGATGAAGCCGAAACAACCAATGCTGAGTACCGAGTTTTTATCAATTATGTAAGAGATTCTATTGCTAGAACTATGTTAGCTGAGGCTGCTGGTGAAGGTTGGGGTGAAGGTGGAGGAAAAGGAACTCAGATCAGTGATTATGCTTATGTTGCAGCTGAAGATGGTGATTTGACACCTTTTCAAGAATATCAAGAATCGATTGGAGGAAGAGATGAAGGGCCAGGTAATAAAAAGTTAGACTGGAGTATTCCTTTGCATTGGAATACATCAAACTATCCAGATGTTGAGTATGCTGAAGTTATCGAATCTTTGTATCTACCGGCTTCTGAAAGATTCAAAAACGAGAGAATTATTGATGCTAGTAAATTAAAGTATTCTTATCAGTGGGAAGATTACGGTTCTGCTATTGCTGCTGGAGAAAGAGGTGCTAACTATGTTAAGAGACAAAGTATTGCAGTATATCCTGATACAACAGTGTGGATCAAAGATTTCCACTATACTTATAATGAACCATTATTCGAACAATACTTCTGGCACAAAGCTTATAAAGAATATCCTGTAGTTGGTGTTACTTGGGAGCAAGCTAAGGCTTATTGTGATTTTAGAACTAAAATTAAGACAGACTATAACCAAAGCTTGAAAAAGAAAAAGGGAGTGCCAATGAGTTTTGATTTGCCAACAGAAGTTGAGTGGGAATATGCTGCTAAAGGGGGTATCGAAAATGCTACTTATCCTTGGGGAGGACCTTACTTAATCAATGATAGAGGATGTTACCGAGCTAATTTCAAACCTAAGAGAGGTAATTATATAGAAGATGAGAAAAAGGGAACTTATATGTATGCTGGACCGACAAGAAAATTTGAAAAGAATGGTTTTGGTCTTTATGATATGGCTGGTAACGTTTCCGAATGGACTCAATCAGGATACAATAATTCAACTTATCAATTCGGATCTACTTTGAATCCTTCAATTGGAAACAGATCAGCAGATACAAAGAAATCTGTAAGAGGTGGTTCTTGGAAAGATGTTGGTTATATGTTGATGACTGGGGCTAGAGATTGGGAAGCTAAAGATTCTGCAAGAAGCTACATTGGTTTCAGAACCAAGCAAACGATTCCTGAGGCTGCAGTTAAGCAAAAGAGAAGATCAACAAAATAAAAAAAGTACACAAACTATTTAACGAATTTAATACCAATAAATATTATGGCTAGAGGTGTTTTCACAACAAAAGAAGGGATTTATAACTTCATTTAC
The DNA here is from genome assembly GCF_058117085.1 of Chryseobacterium sp. CG10_8. Classification (NCBI taxonomy): domain Bacteria; kingdom Pseudomonadati; phylum Bacteroidota; class Flavobacteriia; order Flavobacteriales; family Weeksellaceae; genus Chryseobacterium; species Chryseobacterium sp. CG10_8. Next base: position 9,251 of record NZ_JBYVEB010000024.1, read on the forward strand.
TCATTTGGTGCTGCAATTGTAATCTTAGGAGCACTATTCAAAATTACTCACTTTCATATCGGTCCAATTACAGGTAACCTTGCGTTAACTGTTGGTCTTGTAACTGAAGCTTTCATTTTCATCGTTTTTGCTTTTGACCCGCCGAAAACTGAAGAAAGCTATGCATGGGAGAACGTATACCCTGAATTGTTAGACAAGCATGCAAAACCAAATCCTTTGCACGCTAATGTTAAAGGTGGTGCTGTTGATTATGTTGCTCAAATTGAGAATTCACTATCTGGTAAGTTAGATAAAATGTTAGAGGATGCTAAGTTAGATGTTGGTTTGTTCGAGAGACTAAGAACTGGTATTGACAAGTTCTCTTCTTCTGTTGATCAAATTAATCAAACAGTTGATGTATCTGCTTCTACCCATAAATATAACGAGCAATTGAATAAAGCTGCTCAGCATATGGAAAGTATGAATCAATTGTATGTAATGCAATTGGAGAGCGGACAGCAACAAGCTGAATATAGCAAAAAATATGTCGCTGATTTAGAAAAGTCGGCAGCTCATTCTGAGAAATTTAATGAAGAATTAAACGGATTAACGTCCAACCTTAATAATCTTAATAGAGTTTATGGTGGTATGCTTACAGCAATGAAGTCTTAATTTCCTGAACCCTTTCTAATTAATTACTTAATTTAAAAAAAGAAAAAAGAAAATGGCACAAGGAAAACAGACACCACGTCAGAAGATGATCAATTTGATGTACCTCGTGTTCATCGCAATGATGGCGTTAAATATTGACGTGGAAATTATCCGCTCATATTACGAGTCTACACAATCTCTTCAGGCTACAAGAAAATTGACTGAGCTAAAGAATACCAATATTTTTGAGAAAACTCTGGAAGCAAAGGCGGTTGCTGTTCCTGATACTTATGCTCAACCTTGGTCTCAATACCAAGTTTTAAAGCAAATGATTGATGGTTTAGTAGTTGATGTAGATGGTATTAAAGGTAAACTAAAAAAGGATTCTGATTTTGTTGAGATGGGTCCTGTTACAAAAAAACCTGTTGATATTGGGGAGAATTTTGCAGCTCTTAATAATAATGAAGCTACAATGGCTTACTTCTTTTCTGAAGGTGATGAAAATAAACCTTCAAAAGGAGCGAAAGATTTACAAGCCAAAATGACTGAGATTAGAGATTATATCAGTAAGACTTTTAGTTCTAATCCAAATCTTAAGACATTAGTTGATCGAGCTAATGATGCTTTGAAAACGGAGTACCCTGGTGGTAAAGGTCCAAATGGAAAAAATTGGATTCAAGATAAGTTTTACAATCAACCTTTGGTAGCAGCAATTTCGAATTTAGAGATTATCCAGAATGATGCGAGAAATGTACAATCAGATGCGTTAGCTATGATGTTGCAGGAAAAAGTTGATGCAAGTATCAAGTTCAATGAGTACGAGGCTGTTGTAAAGGCTCCAATTGATGTTGTAAAAGGTACTAATGCCACAGCAGAAGTTTATTTAGCTTCTTACTCTAATAGTAACAAAATTACCATTAATGGGGTTAGTCGTCAAGAGAATGGTAAAGGATATATTCCTTTGAATACTGGTTCTGTTGGTGAGAAGACAATTAGTGGATCAATCAATGTATTAATGGCTGATGGTAAGGTTGAAAATATACCATATACTCATAAGTACAACGTAACTGCTGGTAGAACTGAAGTTGATTATGAAACTGGTGCGTTGGTAGTAGCTGATAAGATGAATGTGATGTATCGAAATTTAGAGAATCCAATTTCAGGGTCTATTCTTGGAGTGAATAACACTAAATTATCTTTGACTGCAACAGGTGCTACGGTTAGGCCAAAAGGTAATGGGAAATGGGATGTTATTCCTGGAGCAACCAATGTTGTTAAATTGACCATTTCTGGTACTGGCCCTAGAGGAACTACTTCTCAATCATTTGATTTTAGGGTGAAACCAGTTCCAGATCCCGAGGGACAAATTAGAGGTAGAAAAGTTGTTAGTTTACCAGCGACATCTATTTCAAATCAGCTTGTTACTGCTGCATTACCTGATTTTGATTTTCCAGTTACCTTTAATGTTACAAGATTTTTATTTAAAATCCCTGGTAGAGCTGCAATTCCTGTGACAGGCAACAGCCTTAGAGCAGTTGAAGGTGCGGTTAGAGGATTGAGAGCTGGTGATCAAGTGGCGATATATGGAATTGAGTATACAGCTCAGGGTTTACCGGCTAGAGTTGGACGTGAAGCCTCACCAGTTGTTATTAATGTACAATAATTTATTTGAAATATAATTTGCTATGAAAAAATATATTAGTGCAGTTTTAGTGGCTTTTTCAGCTATTGCGTTTGCACAGACTATTCTAAATGCGAGTTCTCCAGAAGAGTTTAGAAAGATGAGGGATGATAACATGAAGAAGGTAGGTGATAGTTTAGTTTCTAATGAAGTGGATCCCCTTTCTTATGGTTATATCGAAGATAAAGACATCTTGAAAGCAGTTTATGTTTGGGAGGTAATTGATCTTAATGATAGAGTTAATCAACCATTTTATTATGATAATACTTCATCTCTATCTAATCAATCAAAGTCTCTATATTCGATCTTGTTAAAATCTGCTTTATCTGGTGAAATTAAAGAAGTTTATGCTGATGAGAATTTTGAAACAAAGCTTGATGAGGAGGGTATTAAGCGAAGTTTGATGAGGGAGGTTTTGTCACCCCAAGCTCAAGATATTTTGGAGTATAGGCAGCTTACACCAGAGGAGAAGGTTCAGTATACTGACAGGTATGAAACGACTTCTGCTACAGTTAAGATGTTAAAGATTTTTGGGATGTGGTATATTGATAAAAGAGATGGACAAATGAAGTACAGACCTCTTGGTATCGCTGCAATGGGTCCAGACCCTACAACTCTTGGTAGAATTGGTCCAGATGGTTTACCTCTGTATTCCAGTGATGAGTTGGTAGATCTTTTTTGGATTTACTATCCAAGTGTAAGAAAGATTCTTGCTAATAATATTGTTTATAACAAAAATAACACTTCTTCTGATTTAACCTTTGATGACTTATTAAATGCTAGAAGATTTACTTCTGTGATTTATAAGTCTAGTGATGGTGTTGGTGATGGTATGATTAAAGATTATATTCCAAGAAATGCGGATGAGCAAATTGAGGAAAGTAATAGAATCAAAGGAAAAATCCTTGAAATGGAAAATGAAATGTGGAATTATTAATTTGTAATTTCATTTAGAAATAAAACCTAAGTATATTTGCTTAGGTTTTTTTTATGAAAAAAGTTGATTATATCATCGTTGGAGATGGCTATGCTGCTGTCTTTTTTGCGCACCAATTGATATTACATGATAAGAGTTTTGTTCTATATTCTGACAAAGCTAGAGGTGCATCGCATGTTTCAGCAGGTATTGTGAATCCTGTTGTCCTAAAGAAGTTCACTCCCTTTTGGAAAGCCAAAGAGCAAATTTCGGATTTATTATTGACTTGTAATCAGATGAGCAAGTATCTATCTGTGGATTCTCTTATTAATGAGCCTATACTTCGCGTATTTCATGATGAAGGTGAAAAAGAACTGTGGTTAAAGAAATCCGCTAGGGAGGAGTTAGCACCGTTTCTTTCAAATCAGTTTAAAAGCCTTCCAACAGTTAATAATCCATTTGGTGTAGTAGAGGTTTTACATTCATATCGTTTAGATGTTCCTAGATTTTTCAATTCGTTTTTCGATTATCTTGGTAGTAAAGGAAATCTGGTTGAAGAGCGATTTGATTTCGAATATTTGAAATTGAGTGAGAAGGTTTATAAGGATACCATGTTTGAACATATTGTTTTTTGTGAGGGGATGGAAGTCAAAAATAATCCTTTTTTCTCCGCAATTGCAGTTAATCCTAATAAAGGTCATCATCTTTCGGTTGGTCTTTCCATGAGAATTGATGACAATTCGACAATCAAGAAAAAGCATTTTCTTTTTCCTTTAGATAGCCAATCATATTACTATGGTGGAACCTACGACCGCGAATCTCTTGAAGAAGGAATCGATGCATCTGCCTTAGAGCAGCTCGAGAAGGGATTGAAAGAGCTTTATCCTCATCCATATATGGTAAATGAGGTGAAATACGGTTTTCGACCTACGACAAAGGACAGAAGACCAATACTTGGTCGTCATGTTGAGCATCACAATTTGTATGTTTTTAACGGCCTCGGCAGTCGTGGAATTTTGAATGGCAATTACTTTAGCAAAGTCCTTTACGAACACATTGAGAATGGTATAGAACTTCCTCCCGATGTCGACCTTCAACGTTTTGTTAATGATTGATTTTGATATATTATAAATTTGAACTACTTTTGCAGTCGCTTTTAGAGAGGTGTCTGAGTGGTTGAAGGAGCTAGCCTGGAAAGTTAGTATACGGGTAACTGTATCGAGGGTTCGAATCCCTTCCTCTCTGCAATATAAAAATGCAATTTATTGTTAATCAATATTTTGCATTTTTTATTTATTAGAAACGCACGACATCTGCACGACTATCAATTTCCCAAAATCTTCTTAACTTTCTGTACAGTGCCTAATGAAACAGAGCAAAGTTTTGCTACATCTCGCAAAGATTGTCCTTTTTTTAGATATTTTACCACTTCTTTATATTTGGAGAGGATTTGTTCATCAGATTCTTTTGAACCCTTTACACGACCTTTATAAACTCCTTTAGCAATAGCAATTCTGATTCCTTCCCTTTGTCTTTCAAGAAGCGTTTCCCTTTCCATCTCTGCAATATTAGCCATTACAGAAATAATGAGTTTAAAGGCAGAATTTGGCTTGTTTTGGACTAAACTTTCTAATCCTAGGTTTTCTACCTTTAATATGATATTCTTTTCATTTAATAGCTCTATTGTAGCCAATATGTCAAATAAGTTTCTTCCCAATCTATCTATGGAATGAACACTAATATAGGTTATCAATCCATCTTCAATATCCTGAATCATTCTTTTGCCCTGTTCTCTTTCTTTAAAGGGAATTGCACCACTCACAATATCAATGTAAAGTTTCTCGCTAGGATGGTTCTTTTGTTCTTGTCTTTCTGTCTTTTGGTTTCCTGTGGAAACTCGAATATATCTTGCTTTCATTTTGATTAGGTATAAAGCACCCCTTTTTACAGAGGTGCTGTATTATTTTGGTTAATAATTTCTAAAATAGTGATTGTTACTTGTTGAATAATCCATCATAATATCAAAGCTCGTTCGTTCCCAATCAATATGAATATAATTTGGTAGCTCGGGTAAATCTCCTGTTTCTTCTAAAATATATTGTACAAAACCTGCATCGTGGTTAAATTCTCCATAATAACATTCATTAACCCTATTGATAATATCGTAAATATCATTTTCAGAAAAACAATCTGCAAAGGCTTCTAATACTTCTAAATCATAATTTGAAGAATCAATAGCATTTGCAATTTCGTAAATGTCTTCTGAAATGTAACACTCTGAAATCAATCCCAAGTCTTTAAATAAATTAGAGCATTCGTAATCCTGAAACATAAATTCAGGGGCTTTTTCGTCTTTGTGTAGTTCTTTCATGGCTTCCTGTAATTCTTCACAATCAGAATAATCAGAAAGTTTTAACCATTTCCCAAACAAAGAGCCTTCATTGTACTTTTTGTAAGTTCCTACATAGATTTGGACTTCATCCAAACAATTTTGTAAATTTGTCATGTTGATAAATTTTAATTAGCGTTAGACTTTATTAATTACTGCCTTGTTGTACTCCAATACTTCAAGGCTTTTTCATACTAGCTAATTTACAAAATTTGATTTAATGTACCAAATTTAAACTGGTTGCTTTTGATACATTTCTAAAGTTTTATTTATGTTTTTTGAAGAAGTTTTTTTGTACTACATTATAACCATAGTCTAACTCTGAACAGGCTTTCAAAAATCTATATCATAAAAAATATTACCTAAAATCTGCTTCATAAAATTTTATTTTATCAAATCTGAATAGATAAGAAAAAATGTTGCTTTTTTCAGAGATGGGGAGTACACCATAGAATGAAATTTGATGTGGGAGGGTTGTTGCAGGTGGTTATATACGACTGATACCTAAAACAAATTTCACAGTTAAAATATTTAATAACTAGTGATGATTTTAATTATTTTTGTACACATAGAAAAGCGAAAAATTGAAAAAAACAATACGAAAACCTGAAAATTGGCAAGACTTTGAAAGTCTTTGTAAAAAATTATGGGGCGAACTATGGGAAATTCCTCATGAAATAAAAAAGAATGGAAGACTTGGACAACCTCAAGCAGGAGTAGATATTTTTGGAATTCCAAAAGGACACACTAATTATTTTGGCATTCAAGTTAAAGGGAAGGATGATTATTCTAATGCAAAATTAGATGTTAAGGAAATTGAAAATGAAATAGAAAAAGCTAAAAATTTTTCTCCTCCTTTGAGTGTATTCATCATAGCAACTACTGCCAATAAGGATGCGAAAACAGAACAATATGTAAGAGAAAAGGATATTGAAAGCAGAAATAAAGGCATGTTCAAAATTTTACTTTTTTGTTGGGAAGATATTGCAGACCTCATTGAGGAAAATAGAGAAACCTTTAATTGGTATGTAAACGAAAATAACTTTAGAGACAAATATGATGTAGATGTTTTTATCAGCGATTTCAATACTAAAGAGACAACAGTAAATCCAAAGTTTGAAAATCTAACCAAGATATACAAATTTGGAACGAAGCCCTTTAATGGTCTCTATTCATCATTTTTTAACATCAAACCATTTTCAATCTATGGCTCAAATGAAACGAACCATGCATGGTGTGAAATCGAAATAATCATAGAGAATATCGGAACTGTTGTAATTGAGGATTGGAAATTAAATTTGGAGTTATCTGAAAATATAAAAAAAATAGATGATGGCTGTGATATTCATTGGATGTTATCTGATGATATTAAAAAACACATGAGAGAAAATAGGACAACCTATGCTTATGAAGAAGATAATTGTGTAAAGTATTTTCCTGTGAAAAATTCTCCATTAATTCAAAATGACAATAAATATTTCAAATTCTACATAAAGCCATTACCAAATTCTGACCCAATTACCATAAAATGGACTTTGTTAGCACGAAATTTTAAAAAAGAAGGAGAATTAATCATTAAAAACGAGCCTATTATTAAAGAAAGAATAGAAACAATATGGGTAGATAGTTTAGGTGATGTTAAAGAAACGACTACTGAAATTATTGAATTAATAACTGAAAATGAGAATTAAATATTAGCAAATACAAAAATGAGTGCATCTTCTGCTTTAAAGGGATACAGAACGCAGTTTCTCTATTCTTTGTATAAAATATTAACAGAATATGAAAAAGGATATGTATATAAGCCTGAGGGTTTATATGAAGATTTGGACATTCTTGATAACGAAAACAGTTATATAGAAATCATACAAATCAAAAATTTAAATTCCAGACTTGTATTTAGTGATTTATTTTCTAATACATCATCATTTTTTAGCAGAGCAGAAAAAGCAATTAATAAAAATAAAGACTGTATAATTAAATTAATTTCATTTGGAGAAATTAGTGATGAAATAACTGATTCAAAGAAGCTAGATAAGAAATTAAAAAGCAAAAATTTCAAACAGGATAGCATTAATAAAATTATCGAAAATTTCAGCTATGAAGTTATTGATGAAAAAAATATTGAAGATGAAACACTGAAATTAATAAAAGAAACTAATCTTTTTTCAGACCCTAAAGTATCTTTAGAATTGCTTATTTATTGGTTATATATTTTAGGGGAAAATAAAAAATCTATTCAGTCAAAAGATTTAATTGTCAATTTACAAAAAATAGGGAAATTCATTACTGAACAAGAAACTTTTAACAAATCATTCAACAATACAATACTCCCTTTAAACATTAAAAATTTTGAAAATGAAGATTTAGAAAAATACAAAGATGGATTCTACTATGGTGTATCTGCAAAATATGAACACATTTTAGCCAATTTGGATATTTTGCGAGAAGAAAAGCTAACACAAATAGAAAACTCATTCAAAGAAAGCAATATTGTTTTTATTCATGGAGCATCTGGACAAGGTAAAAGTACCTTAGCATATAGATATTTAAAAAACTATGGAACAGAAAATATAATATATGAGCTAAAAATATCAGAAAAGCTCAATGAAACTTATGATACTATAAACAGTTTGGGTGCTTTAAGCAAAGGACTAAAATTCCCAATATTACTTTACCTTGATATTAAACCCCAAAATTCTAATTGGAATGAAATACTAAAAGAACTGTATGGAAAAGAAAATATAGATTTCTTAATTACAATAAGACAGGAAGATTGGAATGTAAGAAAAAATGATTTACAACAATACTATAACTTTCAGGATGTTGAATTAAATTTTAACAAACAGGAAGCCAAAGTAATATATGACTCATTATCGAAACACAAAAAAGATTTAAAATTTACAGATTTTGAAGAATCATGGATGGCATTTGGAAAGAAGGGATTGTTGTTGGAATATGTTTATTTAATTAACCAAGGAGACACATTAAAAGGAAGGCTCTCTGAACAAGTTCAAAACATTAGAAATAGAGCATCTAAAGAAAATACAGATGAGTTAAATATATTGAAATATGTTTGCTTGTCAGATTCGTTTAATTCAAAATTAAGTTATAAAAGACTTATCAATCATTTAGGGATAAAAGTTCCAATAAAACATATTAATGATTTGGAGAAAGAATACCTATTACAATATTCTGAAAACAAAGAGTATATATTAGGACTTCATCCTATAAGGTCAAAAATATTATGTGAAATTCTCTTCGATGAAGATGAATATACAGACATAAATGAGTTTATCAGTAATTCCCTTTCTATAATTGATGAAAATGATTTACATGAATTTTTATTATATTCTTTTGAAAAAGGATATGATGTTCGTACATGCATTGATGTTTTACAAAATGTAAACTTTAAAACCTATTTAGGATATAAAAATGTATTCAATGCTTTATTATGGAAGGGTATTTACGATTTTATTTTTGAAAAAAACTTTAAATCTTTCGAGAAGTTAAGAGATATTTTGGGAGATGCTTGGTCTTTAGGATTGCCATTTAATTTTTCAAATGTACATGGAGGAAGTATGCATGATATAGTTAAAAACATATTTTCTGAAGAAAAAAATGAAGCCATTACAAATATTCATAAGAGCTTTTCAGATAAAATTTTTGTTTTTGAATATGTAACAGAATGGTTTAAAAAAATATCAATTCCTAATTTATCTATAAATACTGGTAATGAACTAGATTCTGTTTCAGAAATTATTTTTTGGAATAACTATTTGAAAATAGACAAAACTATTGAGTTTAACAATAATGACATCTTAACTCTTTCACAAAATATGCAAGGCATTGAAAAAGAATTTTCCAAATTCCTGTTTTCTATACAAATAGCTTTGCAAAATGATGAAAACTTCATATCTAAGATTAAAAATAGGGTTGTTGAGCATATAAGAAGTGAATATAATATCCCATATTTTGTAGAAAGTGAAGACATTATAGATGTTAAGTATTTTTATAATCCTCTAAAGTATGAAGAACAGGATTTTCAGGTAAGGGATAATCTTTTTCATGAACTTACAATGGAAATCATAGAGCTTCTTAGATACATTTTCCCAACCAAAAAAACATATAAAGTTAAAGGAATAGCTTTAACGAATTTTCTTGGGGTTGATTTTCAATACGACCCTTCTGAAAAAAATATAAGTAATGAAAATCTTCCTATTGATTATTTAGTTAATATCAATTCATTAGTTATAGGAATATTCAGATTAAGTTATATAAATTTAAAATGGTTTAGCTATATAAGTTTACTGAATGAACGAAGAAATTTGTATAATGAGCTAATGAATAAATTGGTTAAATCTTTTGCTGATTATTTCAGAACCAACAATCACACAATATTTGCAAACGCAATAGACTTAATAGATTCCAAAATCTATAACTTAAATGAAATTTCTTTACCTGGGGATTATGATAAATGGGGATATAAAATAACCTCTTTTGAAGACAGATTTTCTTCGTATAAAAAATACCAAAAAAATTATTTTCAGGGAATTGAAAATTTTTTAAGACAAATAGGAGGTAATATTCTTGCGATTTATAAAGAAGTATTTGGCATTTCTAAAGAGGATTACAACCATAATGTTACCTTTTATAATATTAAAGAAGCTCTAAAAAACAATATATGGTTCAGGGAGGAATATAATAAGTTTTTCAGTAAGTATGATGAATCTTCAAGCCTGAAACAATTAGAAGAATCAGAAATAGATAATTTACAAGCACTTTTTTATTGTTGGAACAAGTTTCATGCTCGACAAAATGGAGGAAATAAAGTTTTTAAAGATTCTCAAAAGTTATTAATTAATGAAAAAACTAACTTAACAAAAAGACTTAAAACAGAAAGGGAAAAAATCAAGCAAGAAACAGGTTTTATGTTTGATATAAATTTGAATACTGAATTAGAAAAAAACCTTGTAATAATAGCAGAAGTTTTTGGAAATGATTATCTATATTCTATACTAGTTGCAAGAGAATTAGTGAGAAGAGTTTTGCATACAGGAAGCCATTTTAGTGCTAAAAAGTTGCTTATCGAAACGAATATAAAATCTGTAATCTACATACCTACATTATTTGGACATCCAATAAACAATAAATCATTTGAAATAAACCTAAATCATCTTGAAGAAGAAACAACTCCAGATGAGTTTTATAAGTATATTAATTTTTTTAATGTCACTCCTAAATGTGTGAACGATTACTTCCAATTTGAATCATGGAACACAAGAATTGATTCCCTTAAAAATTATGAAGCTAATATGGGTATAATTTCTACGCTCATATTTTTTTCAAATCAAGAAGAAGAATTAAGAAAAATTCATATTGATAAAAATGATAATATAGGCACACAAATTATTTTTAATTATTTCGATAGTGTGAAAATTTTCATGAAAAATAAAATTTCTAACGAAATCAAATTATGGAAAAAAATAGATAATGAAATAAACAATAAAAACTTATATAACAACACCCTATTAATACTAGAAAATTATCTTGCTGATATTAAGCCAAAGAATGAAAAACTACAATTATTACAAGAAGAATTTGGAAATGAATATTACATCTTTGCTGATAAAATGATAACCAAAGATTTTAATGATTAAAGGCTTATATTTTTTCAAAAATTAATTTTGTTATGATGAAACTACTATTACGATTGAGTAAGAAAATATTGCGATTTTTCAAAAACCCTTACACTCCATTAGAAAATCAAATATCAATCAAATTACTACCAATAATGGCAATCTTACCATTCGCAGGATTTGTTTACTTGGTTTTTTTCATGGGAAAATTTGGGATTGGTTATGAATCCCTGTATTTTAATGTAAACGATTGTATAACTGTATTATATGAAAAAGGAATATTATTTTTTCTAATTGCAATACTTTTAATAGGTGCTTCGCTACCACTAATCTCTATTGTTATAGATTTTTTCAAACAAGATGAAAAAAAGGAAGAAACAAAGAATTGGCATGTTTTGGGTCTTTCAGTTTTCCTTTGGGGAATAATAATATTTACTTTTTATAAGTTTAAAGTAATTCCACATGAAGGCATTTTTTGGTTGTCAATTATTTTGCTTTTTGCAATTTTGGTCTTTTTGTTTAAAAATAGAATTGAAGGAATTATAATGGCTGTTATTTTTCTCACATTTTTTAGCATACTATATGCAGTAACTGATGCTGAAAAAATAAAGAAAGAGAAACCAAAATTTGACATTATACTAAAAGACGATGGAAAACCATTAAAAATACTTTCAGAAACTGATAGTTGCAGTTATTTTATCAGAAAAACATCTGATTATATTTTTATTATGGATACTTGTAAGAATAAGGTAATAACTTATCCTGCTTCAGATTTAAAATCAGCAAGTTTTACTTCAAATAAATAATTCTATTTTTAGTTTTGATTATAATATTGTATAAAAATATCAAAATTAATTCCAAATTCATTATTTCATCAACAGAAACATACATTTAAACTACTTTAAATAAAGAAATTGACAATGAAATTTCAGTTTTGTTTATAATATTTAGTAGGTTTTGAATTTGTTTTTTAGGGCTTCAAAAATGGCAAAAATAAGTAGGATATATATAGGCTTCGCTCTCAATGCCTTTCCATAAATTTTTATTGCCAGTCAAAACAATATTCATAAATTTACAACAGAATTTTATCGAAAAAATATAAGCGTTAGCTTTATTCTGTTTATAGGAAATCTCGCAAATTATCTAAAAGTTACACAGAATAAATAGTTGATGTTCATGCCATAGGCGTGGACTTTTCCTATTTGTGTAACTTGGTTTCGCGAGAACCTCCTATTTACAAATATGGTTTAGTTCCACGCTGTTTGCATTTAATAACCCTCCATATTGGGACTGTATGGAATAAAAACTCAAATTATGAAATATTTATTTTTAGTCTCATTTGCTTTTATGACTTTGTTTTCATGTCGTAAAGATGACGAGCCAACCTACCACGATGTTGAATTGAAAGTTACAAGTATAGGAACATTTAAAGTTTGGTACAATTATTCAAGAAATCCTGAAGCTAACGCAGACTATCTTGTACAACCCCCTGTACAGTATGACAAAACTTTTTCTAAAAAAGTATCATTGAAAAAGGGAGATTTCTATACTCTAAAAGTTACTCCTACTACCTATCAATATACTGCACAGGTTATTGTTGATGGAAAAGTAGCAGACGAAAAAACAACAGATAGCTACGTAAACATAGATAGAACTTTAAGCTATTAATCCTTAAAATCTATTGCTATGATATTCATCATTCTAATTTTATTAGGTTTGTTTTTGTGGTGGAAATTTAGAGATAGTCAATCTAAAAATGAATTTGGTTTACCCAATCCCAAATCTCCTCCAAAAGGATATACAAATGTTACTCTACACAATAGTCTTGTTGATGCAAAAGATGGAAGGGAATTTTTAAGCAAATTTATTTCCTTTGAAATGACAAGAGTAATTAATGAGGTCAAATCTACAATTCCTGAACAAGAAAGAGAATTTATTTTAGGATATTCTTTATTAGACTTACAAAACAAATTCATCGAAAATGCTCCTGAAATTGCCAAAGAAACCAACCTCCCTTTAGATGAGGTTCGTAGCATTGTTCTTAAATCTTTTAGAGAAGTTTTGCAATGATTAACCTATAGACCTTTCCCAAAACTATTGTAGATTCTCATTTTGATTTAAACAATAATTTATATTTCAGATTTATTAAATTCTTAAAGAATTGTTTAAAATTTATCAAAAATATTAACCACATACAATCTAAATCCTAACAATTCGACTGGCATGTTTTTTAGCCTCTCCAGTCGATTTTTTTATTTTAAAGAAGAAGAATATACTTATGTGAATCCTAAATCCTCTTTAATTGACTTTAAATATTTTTCAACTGTACTTTTAGAAAGTTCAGATTTTTTTGCAACATTTCTTATGCTCATTTTTCCTAATTCTTCAAAATCCCAATTTTCAAGAGCATCTCTGATTTTTGCTTTTGATTTCACTACTTTATCCTTTGCGACATTTTTGCCAACGAAAGATTGTTTTTCACTTTTAGACATGGATTTGGTTTCATCAAAAAAGAATCTCTTGGAAGCATTGGGTTTTAGTTCTATTTCGTCTTGCTTTTCATAGACTTTTTCAATACATTCTTTCACTTCATTATATGGCAAAGGAATTTGCATTTTATTTTTATTGATATAATGGATATATTTTTCAAAATTTTCTTTATCAATATTGGGATTCAATCCCCTTAGATTATAAATAAAGCTCTTGAGAAAGTTTTCTCTATTGCCTTCTTTCACTTTTGCAGGAAAGAAAGTTTTTACAAAAGGTAATTTGTTGTGTCTTAAATCGCAAACTCCATTTTCATCAAAAGAAATATCTATATTTTCTTTAAGTTCCTGTAAATTATCAAATCTTAATTTTGTCCCATTTAGGTTGCACCCTGATAAAAGAGATTTATTACAAATGAAATGGGACACTTTTTCATCATCTATTTTCACATCCTTTTCATTGGATTCTGTAATAGTGGTAATATTTTCATTGATACTGATGTTACCCAATACATCATTTACATTAATAATTTCTGTGTTGTCATTGAAATAAGCATTTTCATCATAGGATAAAACTGTAAGTCTGTCTATCGAGATAGCTGCACTATCATAAGGAAGTTCTAAAGACTTAGCAATTTCAAAAGTAGCAGGTTTAAAATTATCCTTTGTCAATCCATCCACTTTTACAATAACTGTGTAGCCATTATTGGATAAACTTTTCCAATAAGCACATACATAAGTTGTATTAAACTGAATATCAGTTGTATTATCGACATCAATATAGAGGTAGCCTGTTGAGGTATCAGTATTTTCTCCTTTGATGTAGTTGTTTTTGTAATTGAAATTAATTGTAGTACATGGGAGCTTTTGGGTTTTTATGTACCTGTATGAACTATGATTTTTACCTAGCTCTCTTGCTTTCAACAAATCAGGAATTTCTTCTCTTCCTTCTTTTGATGAGATATACTGAACAAGACTTTTAAGGTCAGGTATTGTTTTAACGATATTCCTATTTGTAGTGGATGGTATGATTTGAAACATATACTTTGGTTTAGAAAAAGGCATAGCAATGGCTCTGCAAAGATGTTTCACTATGCCTTTAGTTATAAAAAATTAAAATTTAGTTGGGTTTAGAACTTCCTGAATGCAGAATTTTGGGAAGTAGAATTGTGAATTTTTTGATTGCAGAAAAAACAGATTTCTACAATCTTGCCACCTTCCATTTCATAAATGGTTTTTGGAACAGTAGAGTTGTTGCAATTACTACATGGTTTCTTTTCCCCAACATTTCTAAACTCAATTTTCCTTTTGACCCTGATAATTCCTTTTTCATCTTCCAATAATTTTGCATTGGGAATTTCTCTTATTGCCTTTCCATCTTCCAATTTTGTATTTGCTATTATTCTATTTTGTGGCATATCTATATTTTTAAAAGTTCAACTGTTTTCATAGGAAATTCTCTGACTTGGAATTTTTCCTCCCATTCATTTATTTTCCCTCCATGTCTGTCTTTCAGACCTAATATTTTTGCTTGATGAGTTCCTAACTGCTTTACAAAACACTTTATATTATTGGCTTTAGCATCAGTTATTAGATTTTCAACCCATTGCAATTCCATTGGTCTATACCTAAATTTTCCATTGTCATTTCCACTTTCGCCACCAATGATGCACCAATCTAACAGATTCATATTTTCATCCCATTTTATTTCTCCCAAAAGAGGTTCAAAACTTGTAAATGTGGTGCAGGGAAGCTCATTCAGATATTTTATTCTATCCACAAATTCCTGACTTTCCACAGAAACACCAATCCAAACATTATCCAGCTCATTAAAGAAACTAGGGAGATGGTCTTTAATTCTTTCAGGTCTTTTAGTAAGAATTTGGTAAGTGTGATGTGGAGTTCTTCTAATGATTTCCCATGCTTCATCCCTCCAAGCATCTGCTTCTTCAATAAACCAATCACTCCAAGAACAGGTAAATATCACTCTGCCTTCTTTCCATTTCAGAGGTTGATTGAACATAGTTTTCGATTTCAAAACTTTTGTAGGATGTTGTCCATACCTTTCTTTGTCCCTGAACATATAACAAAATTTGCATCCTGCTGATACTTTTGAACAGCCATGCCAAGGATTCCATGTGGATTTTGTCCACTGAATTTTCGTTTCTTTCATAATTTTAAAATTTTAATTGAAGGCACTACAAAGCCATTGCGTAGAATGACCACGCCTTCGAGCTAAACATAATTTTTAATTGATTTTTAGTTGGAGGTATCCAACTGATAAGAAATTTTAGTTAATAGGAATTAGTGCCTTATTAACATCAGATAGGTAATAATATACCCTATTTGCAATACCAAATGCTTTTATTTTTCCTGCCTTCGTCCATCTCCACAGGCTAGACAAATCAATATCTAACATTTTAGCTGCTTCTTCTCTTGTAAGAATTTTATCCTTTTCTTCCTGATTGGATAAATCTTTTTTGATGCCCTCTAATTCTGTTCTTACACTTTCCTTAATTAAACTCTCCAACTCATATGGAGTAGTTTGTACGATTGTTACTTGATTCATATTTTTACTGTTTTAAAAATTAATACTGCAAAAATACTGTGTGGGTTATTCCAATGTGGCATACGAATTGTCCCCAAATGGGAACAGTTATTTTAAGGATTGCAAAACAGTGTCATACATTGAAATTCTGATACCATTTTTAGAATATTTACAGTCTTCTAAAGTTTTTGTCTTTTCAAACCAAATATTATGGTTATCATTGAACCAATCTCTAAATTCTTTATCTCCAACGCTTTTGTGGATATAACCATCATATTGCATTTGTCTGAAAATAAAACTAAAATCAGTATGGCTTTTTTCTTTAATATTGAGCTTCAAAAGTAATTCTGAAAACAGATTGTAGGATTGCAAATCTTTAAATATTCTTGGATGGGGATTTGGGGTTTCCTGGGTATTCTGTTGCACTTCTTTTTGCTCTTCTTTACTATCAAATATTTCAGGATAAATAATTTTGTATCTGTTCGTAAGATTATCTATAAAATCTGCATATATTTTTGTAAAATATGAAATTAAATCTTGCTGAATCGTATTAGTGTTTTCTAAATTTTTTAATTTACAAATGCTATCATTGGTATAATCCACAATATCTTTTAATAAAATAAGTGCAGTTCTTGGGTTGTGGTGGTTATCTATGGAATCTGTACAATGGGTATAAAATTTATCTACAAATTCTATTTTCTTTAAAGTTTCTATACCTTCAAAGAAATATTTGGGTACGAAAAAATCAATAAATTCATTGTAATTTAAAGAAGTAGGACTCTTTCTGTGATGCTCTACACAATTTTTAACTAGCTGATGTGGTATTTCATCTTCAAATCCATATAATCTTTGTGCTTGTTGTTTTTCAATTTCATTATCCCTCAAGTCAAAATAAATTCTTTTGATGGGTGTATTTTCTTTCCCATCATCTAAACCCCACCTTCCATTGACCAATATAAACTCATCAAGTAAATAAAGGTCTGTGATATAAAATTGCTTTGCTAATGGATGGGTAAAAAATTCTTGCATAAAATCTAATTAAAAATATTGAGCCAAAGCATGAGCTTGTTGTGTATTCGTTTTTCCAATATATTGTAATAACATTCTTTCTGTTGAATGTCCTGTTGCTACCATAATTAGAGGTGTTGGTATAATTCCAAAAAAATTACTCGCAAAAGACCTTCTTCCTATATGACTTGTAATTAATTCATTCTTAGGGTAATTTCCTTTTACCTTTCTATCATTAATCTCTTTGCTTCCTGTGATAACTTGAATTATTCCTGCATTTTTACAAACTTCTTTTATAAATTCATTATATTTTTGAGATGAAATTTTTCTTGGAAAATCTCCATCTCTTTTGTTTAACACTTCTAACACTTTACTATGTAATGGTAAGGTCATTATTTTTCCTGTTTTCTGTTGTGTAAATTCAATAAAAGTTTTTCCATTTTCATTTCTAAGCATTTCTTTCGTAAATTTCATAAAATCAGAAACTCTTTGTGCTGTATAACACGAAATTAGTAACCAATCCTTTGCATTATCCAAATAATCATGAGGTTGTATAGTTTGTTCAATTTTAGCCAATTCGTCAAAAGTAAGGTAGATGATTTCAGATTTTTCAATTTTGGAACTAAGTTTTTTCAATTGATAATGAACTTTTAAACCATTACTTTCTGCATGATAACAAATCGTTTTAATGAATTTTATATTCCTTGCAGTATAGCTGGAAGCATACTTTTCTTTTTGGCAATATTCTTCAAATTCGTTTTTAAACTGATTATTTATATTCTCAATCAGCAAATCTTTAATTCCTTTTTCTTTTTTATATCCTTCTAAAATTTTCTTAATTGCCTTAGCTTTTGTTTCCAATGGTTTACTAAGATTGATGCCTTTTTCTTTTATGTAAAAATCAATATATCTGACTAAATCATTAGGAAAATTATGTTCATTTTCTGTTTCAATAAAAGGATTTATTATGTTTTTAAGCCATTCTGTATTTACAATTTCAGTTTTATTTGATTTGTAAGCATCTTCAATGGTGTTTCTTAAATCAATCAATCTTCTATTGACTTCTTTATTTTGAGCTACCTGATTTTTAGATCCTGCATCTCTTTTTTCAATAAGTTTATTGCCTTTCGTTTCTGTGATTCTTTCTACCAACAAACCTGAAACAGAGTCCCAATGTTCTACTAAAGTCGTTTCTTTGGTTCTTCCCCATACATCAACTTTTCTGCCATCTGTAAGTCTTACATGAACAGAAACTATCTCTCCTTCTTTTGGCTTTCTTAAAAGAAAATTAACTTTTACCATGAAAATAAATTAGATTTTAAAATTATACAATTTCTCAATACTGGAGAAATTTCAGTATTATTTTTTTGCACAACATTTGCACAACAGTCATGCAATTTGAACATTCAAATTACATTACGAAAATATAGAAAAATCGTTGTAAATATAGTATATAAAAGGATTATAGAGAATTTGAAGTTTTCAACAAATTGCACGAAATTGCAATGAATTTTATAATTGCTGTCCCTTCCTCTCTGCAAAAAAAATCCGAAATTAATTTTCGGATTTTTTTATTCTGTCATTTCGCCACTGATGCTTTTCTCAAAATTTTCACTGAAGCTTCCGGAATAATTTGGATTATTGAGCAAATGCATGGCTTTTGTAATAGCACTTTCAGCGGTGATATCTTTGCCACTAATGGCATTTACCTTTTTGAAAATATTACTGTTTTCATATTTGCCAATCGATATTCCACCAGAGACGCATTGACTGACCACCACGATTTCAGTTCCTCTATCGCGCAATTCTTGTAATACTTTTTGAGTGTTTTCGGAATTGAAAATTGTTCCAGACCCAAAAACTTGAAGAATCAGTACTTTCATTTTTGGAATTTCAGAAAAATGCTTGAGATGCATTCCGGGGAAAATTCGCCAAAATAAGACGTCTTCTGAAATGTGAGTATCAACGGTGAATTCTTGGTCTTTATGAGGTCGGAAAAGGACGTCTTTGTCCACATTAAGGTGTACGCCAGACTGACCAAGAATTGGATAGTTAGGACTTTGATATGCGTCAAAAAATTCTGCTGAATATTTCAAAGAGCGATTTCCTCTGAGCAGTTTGTATTCGAAGTAAAGAGCTACCTCCTGTACAACAGCTTCATTGTTTTCGTATAATGAAGCATAATAAAGACTCGTTAAAAGATTTTCTTTAGCATCTGTTCTTAGGTCTCCGATTGGAAGTTGGGAACCTGTAAGAATAACGGGTTTGCGAAGCCCTTTTAACATAAAGCTCAATGCAGAAGCGGTATAAGACATGGTGTCGGTCCCATGAAGAATCAGAAATCCATCAAATTGTTCATAATTTTTACCGATATAGTTGGCAATAATTTTCCATTCGTTAGGCCCCATATCTGACGAGTCCAAAGGCGTTTTGAACGGATGAACAGAAACTTCGCATTCCAAAAGTTTCATTTCGGGGATTTTTTTGAAAATATTACTGAAGTTAAAAGGCTCCAAACTACCTGTATTGTAGTCTTTTTCCATTCCGATGGTTCCTCCTGTATAGATTAACAGTACTTTTCTTTTCATAAACTCAAAATTACGTTAATTTGCACTGATTTTACAATTTTATGGAGAACTTAATTGAAACTTACGAGTATCTAAAGACTTTTTTAACAGAAGAAAGAGCAGAAAAAATTGACTATCAAGCACAACGGAGCTCGGATTTTGTACTTCCTATTTTGGAGGATGTTTATCAGTTTCGTAATGCTGCAGCCATCGTTAGAAGCGCCGAAGGTTGTGGTTTTCACAAAGTGGTAGCTTTAGAAAAAATAAATGTCTTCGAACCTAATCTTGATTTGACAAAAGGTGCGGAAAATTGGGTCGAAGTTGAAAAAATGCCCGCTCAAATAGAATCTATCAAAAAAATAAGGGCGAGAGGTTATAAAATTGTTGCTGTTTCTCCAGAGCGAGATGCCACGATGCTTTCGGATTTTAAAATTGAAGAACCTGTAGCTTTGGTTTTTGGAACGGAATGGCAAGGGATTAACGAAGAGGTCTTGGACTTGGCTGATGAAACTTTGGCGATACCAATGTATGGATTTACACAAAGTTTTAATGTATCTGTTGCCGCAGCGATTTGTATGTACGAATTGAAGCAGAAGATCTTGAGTTCAGGTATTGACTATCGGCTTACTGAGGAAAAGATGTTACAGCTCAAAATAAGATGGGCAATAAAATCCATAAAAAGTGGACCTCAAATCTATGAGGAATACTTAAAGAAGAATATTTAACTGGAAGTAGAGTTTTTAGATTTAATAGGGTTAAATTTATCAAATCTAGTACGATCATTGAAACAGTGAGGTTTAGTTAAAAAGGAGTTGTCAAATATGTTAAAATTAATCGATTTATTGACCTTGAAGAGGATAATCTGCGTTAGTGGTTTTCTCATGCTTTTATTGTTTCTAAATGGATGTAAAAAAGAAAGTATTCCAGTTGATAACAAGGAAGAAGAAATAGCACATAAAGAGAAAAAAGATTCGATACTTGTAGATTCTGTAAAGAGAGAAGAAGAAAAAATTTCGTACTCCGAATTTATTTTTCCTGCTTCTAATAAGGATTCGGCGATGTCTGTTTTTTTAGAAACTTATGATGAGGAGGAGAGATATACGATTTTAGCTCTTAATCGACTTGATGAAAAGAACCGATGGAGAGCAGATACATTAATTATTCCCAATAAAATAGAGTCTGATTTTTTGAAATATTCTCCTTATCCTACAAAAGTTGATGTTTTGAAAGAGGTACATAAAATTGCTTTTTTTTCTTACACCATTCATGCCTATGCTTTATATGACAATGGACAATTAGTTAAATGGGGACCAACCAGTATGGGTAAGAAAGCAACTCCCACAAAAACAGGTCTTTCATATACCAATTGGAAAAAGGAGGTCGCAACTTCTACATCTAATTCGTCATGGAAACTGCGCTGGAATTTTAATGTTTATAACAGTTTAGGAATAGGATGGCATCAGTACGATTTACCAGGATTTCATGCTTCGCATTCTTGTATGCGTTTGTTGGAAGAAGATGCCAAATGGATGTATTCTTGGGCTGATCAATGGGTGTTAGCTGACCAAGGAACCAGAGTAATCGCGACGGGCACCCCTGTTTTTATTTGGGGAGATACCGATTTCAAATCTAGACCATGGTTGCAATTGAGCAAGGATTCCAAGAGTAATGATGTGTCAGAAAAAGACTTGGAAGCAATGATTCAGCCCTATTTAGCGGATATTTTGAAGGAGCAACAGAACTCTGATCAAATCAGGCAACAAATCGCTGTTGCTAAAGCTAATCCTGAAGTTTCCCAAAAGGGAGAGTAGATTCGATGGCAAATTTTTGCAATTGAGACATTTCTTTTTGAGCTTTCTTTTGTCCAAATCGAACAGCAAAATAGGTGACTAACAACATGGTAAGCATCAAAAATGAGACGGGTAGTCCCCATGTATAGGAATCAGTTTTGATTTGCTTTCCAACAAACCAAAGCGTTATAGAAATCATCCATAAAATTGACCACAGAAAATATAGAAACATGAAAAAAGTCCACACTGATGAACTTGGACCAAAAACACCACGAATAGAAGTTTCGGGGGTTTCATCATTGGTTTCTGTTTCGATTCTTAAAGATAAATATGGCTTGTAATAAGAATCTTCGGTTGTCCGGACAGATATAGTTGCTATTTCTCTATTCACATTACCTTCAAACTCCGCATGATGTTCCTTGAGGTAAATTCTTAGATTTTCCACATATTCTTCTATGGAAAGTTTTGAAACGATTTTGAATCTAGGTCTTGATCTTATCTTATCGATGGATGATTGTTGTGGTTTCATTGGTTTTCTTGGTAAGGTATCGGATCTTCGAGGTAGAATTGAAATTCTAATCGTTTTCCGTTTCTCATGACTTCAAATTTAAAGTTTTTTCCTTCATGAGATTTCATCAATTGATTGAGATCTTCTAATTGCATAAGCGATGTTTGTTTATTATTGATAGAGACCAAAACGTCGCCTTTTCTTAGTCCAGCAATATATCCAGGAGAATCCTTTCGTACTCCCGCAATGGAGTAGATTGGTCGTAACACAAGCCTATACTGAATGTCTTGTGTAAAAGTGAAATTAGTACCTGCATTTGATTTACTCCTAGGTAGTTCTACTTTGAAGGTTTCTTCTTCATATTTTGAACCTTCGTGTTTGAAATCCAAACCACTCATATTGAAGAGAAACGGGTCAGCATAATATCGGTTTTTCTTCAAATACATTTTAGAATTTTTATAGTCGAATATCACCGTGAACCTTCTTAAAATCTCATTTCCTATCGAACCTTTTCGATCATTTGCTAGCTTGAGATGTTGGATCGAATATTCGTCTGGCATAGCAGTGATTGGCGTGTCAAATCGAAATTTATTGAAGTATAAAGCATGTATTCTGCTCCTTTTTCCGTAAATATCACCATTGAATCCTCTACCTAAAAAGTCATCAATGTTGGGGCGATTATAGACAAAATCTTTAATTAACGTGGGGAACAACCATATCGCATCACTATTTCCTGTGTCAATAAGTAAATTAGAAAGATGTTTGGTATTGGTCATTTCGACATCTGCCATGACATAAGGTTTGTTTTCGACCAAAGTGATAGGAAACTCATCAAAACTTTTGGCTCTTTTCTGAAATTTTTGTTCATCATTATAGACGATAATTCTTTTTCGCGCATAGTCGATTTCAATAGGGTGATTTTTAAAAAAATGATATCCAATAATCCCATGAACAGGGATGCCAACATGGGAAGAAAAATTAAAATCTTCTTCTAAAATAATATAGATTGTGTGATGTTTATCAACAAATTGATCACCAATTTTGATGATGTTGTTTTGTGATTTTAGGCCTTCAATTTCAATGTTTTCTCCTAGTCCAGTAAATTTCTGCTTCTGTATATCCATTAGTTTGAGGTCTTGATTTCCCGCACTGAAAAGTATGGATTCTGAGACGCCAGTATCTAAAAGAAATGTTAGGGGAACATCATTAACAGTCAACGAGATGAACGAAAGATTATTAATCTGCTGAAATGGTATCACAACTTTATCTTCAGTCTCAGTAATCTGAAACTGCGATTGTGACAGAAATTGGGCATAAAACAATATGAAAAAAATTCTAAACCATTTCATAGGAGAAAAGGTACGTAATTTCCTTTACATGTTTGCTCATTCCTTAATGAATTTATGAGTTACCAAATTGTCTTCGGTTTCAATAATTCAAAGATAGTTCCCAGTCTCCAGATTTTTGACATCAATTGGAAGCGAAGGCTGTACTCTTTTAACAACAAGTCTTCCTGAAGCGTCGATGATTTGGATGCTTTTAATTTTGTCATCTCCATCAATATTGATGAAGTCTTTTACAGGATTAGGGTAGATGGATAAAGGATTTTTTTTGTCCGCAGTATTAGTTCCTAAAATAGTTGAAGTGCACTCTCCGTTATAAGAATCACCAGAGATGGTCCAACCTTTTGTGTTGATAAGATAGTTTCGCGCATCAACAGCTAAAGGATCGTGATAGTATATATTAGAAGCAGAGCTAAGATCGATGTTATTGGGAGTGTTAGGATTCATTCTCCAACCATAAAGTATGCTATCATAATTTTGGCAACTAAGACCAGAATTGAAAAACATATTATGAGCATCAGTTAATGAGGTTAAATTCCAATTTCCTATATTTTGGTTAAAGCTTGTCGCATTAGTAAACATATAAGAAAAGTACACGACATTAGAAGTATTCCAATTACCCAGAGGTTGGTTGAAGTTAGTAGCACCAGCAAACATGCTACTCATGTTGGTGACATGACTGGTATCCCAATTATTAATATTCTGATTAAATGTGGGCGCTAAGGAAAACATCCCCGTTGCATTTGTAGTGTTGGATAGGTTCCAGTTATTAAGAGGTTGATTAAATTGGGAGCAACCCATAAAAATTGCTTGCATTGATGTAACGTTGGAGGTGTTCCAACTATTCAGTGGTTGATTAAAAATGCTACATGCAAAAAATGTTGCTTCTAATGAGGTAACATTAGATATATTCCAACTTCCGATCGGTTGATTGAACAAGTAACAGTTGCTGAATGTACTATTAAGTGTTGTAATATTAGTTGTATTCCAATTACTAAAAGTACTGTTACCTACTAAGGAAAAGCATCCTGCAAACGTTGCATAGAAACTGGTCACATTAGTAAGATTTGGAATGTCTGTCGCTATGATATCGAGATTATTACAGTTTTTATAAGCATAATCCATATTGCTCCATGATATATTTCCCCATTGTTCGACTTTTAATATTTTTTGAAAGTCGCCAAAGGCTTCTGAACCGCCTGAAAACTTTATCTGATTGAAGCTACCACTTCCATTAGTGACTTTTACTCTATATGTTGCATCATTAGCGTTTGGATTGATGGGGGTTCCAAAATCAATGAGGAAGTTGGCTGTAGAATTTATATTAGTAATTGTCGCATTATGAGAAGGGTAGCCAATTTCTTCCCAATACACTTGGAAATTAGTCCCGATTCCAGGAAACCAAATCTGATTAGAGGAAGTTTGATATGGTATGCCAGGTTGCGTAGTAGTAGCAGAAGTTGAAGGATTATTTGGTTTCCAGACCGTAATAAATTCGCTCTGTGCAAAGGAAAAGTAGGATAGGAGAAATAATGAAAAAAGTAGGATTTTCTTCATGGGTTTGTGATTTTTTTTGTAAAGGTATTGATTTTCAGAAAAAAAACTCTTCAAAAAAATGAAGAGTTGTGTAAAAATATTTAAAATTTGATATGACTATTTCAAATAGGGTTCCATTTGTTTCTTCCAGATTTGGTAACCTTCGGGTTTCATATGAAGCATGTAGCCCAAGAAAAGGTCTTCTCTAACTTTTCCATCACTTCCGTTCATCGCTTCGGTAATGTCAATGTAGTCGGCATTTTTTTTCTTTTCCATGAATTTTTTAATCATTGCATTGGTTGCAACAAACTTTGGCCACAATTTTTCTCGACTTGGAGAAAGCTTGATAGAGATATAATCAACTGGAATATTTGGATAATATTTTCGGATTGCAGTGTAAAATGTTTTGAATCTTTTAAAAGCATCTTTTGGTTCAAGTTGTTCATTAGCTGCAAAGTCGTTCTCTCCACAATAGATAATAATTTGTTTTAGGTTATAAGGTTTTAAAAGCTCATCCGAATAGAAATTAAGGTCGGATAAACTGGAACCTCCAAAACCTCGATTAATAATATACTTTCCGGGAAAATAGTCCGAAACGTCTTTCCACATCGTGAATGACGAACTTCCTATCAATAGAATAGCATCTTTCTTTGGTGGATTTTCTTTATTGAGTTGTTTGAAGTTTTCGATGTCGTTCCAAAATGCAGGTTTGTCTTGCGCGGTAATCGTGGATAAGAAGATAAAAATTGCAAGGAACGAGAATATTTTTTTCATGATTTCAAATTTCATATAAAT